>PFVB01000152.1 GCA_002790395.1 Ignavibacteriales bacterium CG_4_9_14_3_um_filter_34_10
CGGCTCCCATTTCTGCGGGATGCTTTTTGTTATGAAAAAGAATATATCTTTTGATCCAGCCAATATAGGCTTCTTCGGTCTTGCTGCTATAATGATTTGTCTTTAATTCGCCCCGGATTAAATCAAGCAGTTCTGTATTATTTGTAACTAATGCTTCCGTTTTTTCCCTCAAAAAAATATTCGGTTAAATCAGTTGATAATAAAATAGTAAAAATATTTTTATTTGCAAAAATTATTTTAGTTTTTTCTTTCGGGGGAATTCAATTTTAATAAATCACCATACGCATTTGTTATGCTGAACCTGACTGCCGTCAGGTAAGTTTTATTTCAGCATCGGAAAACTTAACAAAAGAAGATTCTGAAACAAGCCTGTCTGCCGACAGGCAAGTTCAGAATGACAATGTTATAAAATTTGCGTAAGGTGAGTTAATTATCAGAAAACAATATTTTTTCTGATAATGGTTTTTTATTTTCAAAGATAGGTTTTCTGTTAAACCGTTAATTTTTTTTAATGTACTGTTATTTGGCCAATTTTATATGTGTTTTCACCAGCTCCAACAAAATCATTATATTTGCACCTAAAAATTTGAGAGGTTTGTCATCGCACAGAAAAATCAGAATTCAGTTGTTGAGAAAATTGTTTCTCTTGCAAAAAGAAGAGGTTTTGTATTTCAATCAAGTGAAATTTACGGCGGATTAAACGGCTGCTGGGATTACGGTCCGCTCGGTGTTGAATTGTTGAAAAACATCAAAGAAGAATGGTGGAAGTCAATGACCTATCGCGAAGATGTCGAAGGAATTGACGCATCAATTTTAATGCATCCTCGCGTTTGGGAAGCTTCGGGACATGTAGAAAATTTTACCGACCCGATGATTGACTGCAAGCAATGCAAGTCACGCTATCGTCTCGATACTCTCGGCGATGCAATTGCTGAAAAGAAAAAAAAGAAAGTAATTGAAACCGTTAAAAACAATCTGAAAGCTGATGGAATCAAATCTGAACTGCTGGAAAAAACACTTGCAGAAAGACCAACGGTAAATGAGCAGTTTGAACATTTGCTCGAAGTGAAAGAACTCGCTTTTGATGTGCTGGCTGAAATAAACTGCCCGAATTGCGGTACAAAAGGACAATTTACAGAGCCGCGGAGTTTTAATTTAATGTTCAAAACTTTTATCGGACCTGTTGAGAGCACTGAAAATGTTGTTTATCTCCGACCCGAAACTGCGCAGGGAATATTTGTTAATTTTCTGAATGTGCAGGGTGCAAGCCGTCAAAAACTTCCATTCGGAATTGCTCAGATTGGAAAAGCATTCAGAAATGAAATCAACACAAAAAATTTCCTTTTCAGAACCCGTGAATTCGAGCAGATGGAAATGCAGTATTTTGTAAAGCCGGCAGAAGATAAAAAGCATTTTGATGAATGGAAAGAAAGAAGAATGCAGTGGTTCAAAAATCTCGGTATGACACCGGAAAAACTCCGCTATCATGATCATCCGAAAGATAAACTTGCTCATTATGCAAAAGAAGCAACAGATATTGAATATGAATTTCCGTTTGGCTGGGGAGAAATAGAGGGAATTCACAATAGAACCGATTTTGATCTTTCACGACATCAGCAGTATTCGGGAAAATCACAGCAATATTTTGATGACGAAACGAAAGAAAAATTTATTCCTTTTATTATTGAAACATCTGCAGGTGCAAGCCGCTCGTTTATGGCTTTCCTTGTTGATTCTTATTCGGAAGAAGAAGTAAACGGTGAAACCCGTGTTGTTTTGAGATTTCATCCGAAACTCGCACCGGTTAAAGCCGCAATTTTTCCTTTGGTGAATAAAGACGGAATGCCAGAAATAGCAAGAAAAATTGAAAATGATTTGCGTCCCTACTTAAAAGTTTTTTATGATGACAAAGGTGCAGTCGGAAGACGATACAGAAGACAAGATGAAGCCGGAACTCCTTTTTGCATAACTGTTGATACTCAAACTCTTGAAGATAATTCAGTAACTGTCCGAAACCGTGATACAATGGCACAGGAAAGAGTTCAGATTGATTCACTGCTGATTTATCTGCTTGAAAAACTTAAATAGATTAATATTTTTATGCTTTCTGACATGAGCAGTTTATCAGCAAAATATTGTATAATGCCTGATATAAATTGCATTTCAAACATGTGGTCTTTAGATTTACATTTCAATTTTTATAGAATTTTAGGAGGTATAGTTTAATATGGCAATGATGGCCAAGATGAGAAGTTTGGCGCCGTGGTTTATTTTATCTGTCGGCGGTTTATTTGTTTTGTTTATGGTTTTGTCTGATTCCCGTATTTCAGATATAATCGGAAAAAGATCTAATGACGTTGGTTCTGTTAATGGTGAAAAGATATCATATCAGGAATTTTCAGACATGCTTGAACAATATCGCCAATATCAGCAGCAGCAGACGGGACAGGAAATTCCGGAAAGCCAGATGGATATGCTGCGGGATAATGTTTGGGAATCATTAGTAAGTCAAAAATTAATTGCACAGAAAATAGAAGAATTTGGAATAAAAGTAACAAACGACGAAATAAAAGATGTTCTTTTAGGCCCAAATCCACCGGCTTCAGTCACAAGATTTTTTACCGATTCATTGGGAAATTTTAACCGTCAGGCTTATGAATCTGCAATTTTTAATCCGCAGAATAAAGAAGCAATGAAACAGGTTGAAGAGCAGGTTCGTCAGCAATTGCTTCAGCAAAAATTACAAAATACCGTAACTGCTTCGGTTATGGTTTCAGAAAGTGACATTAAACAGAAATTTGTTGAACAAAGCACAAAAATTTCTGCCGATTATATTTTTATTGATGCAAATACAATTCCTGAAGCACAAATTAAAGTTACGGATTCTGAAATTGAAAATTATTACAACAAGCACAAAGAAGATTATAAAATTGAAGAGCAGCGAAAATTGAAATATGTACTCTTCAAAAAAGAAGCTTCAAAAAGCGATACATCAGAGATTAAAGATAATCTTACTGCAATTGTTAATAAAATGAAATCCGACACAAGCTCATTCAAATCTTATGTGAATATTTATTCTGAACAACCTTATTCTAAGGACACCGTTGAGTTGACCAGAATTCCACAAGGTGCTCAGGATGCGATAACAAAAGCAGCAAAGGGAAGTATTATTGGTCCACTGGCAACAACAGAGGGATTTATTGTATACAAAATAAATGATGTTCTAACCTCAAAAAATCCAATTGTCCGCGCTTCTCATATTCTTATTCCTTTGGGCAGCAATAAAGACGACAATTCCGAAGCAATGAAGATTTATGACAGAATTATCAAAGGTGAAAGTTTCGAATCAGCAGCTAAAAATTTTTCTAAAGACCCCGGCAGTGCAGCAAAAGGCGGAGATCTTGGCTGGTTTGGAAAAGGTGCAATGGTTAAAGAATTCGAAAATGCTTGTTTTTCGGGAACAATTGGGCAGGTTCAAAAACCTGTAAAATCTCAGTTTGGGTGGCACATAATTAAGGTAACAGGAAAAAGCGATAAAAAATTTGTTGTCGAGAAAATTGTAA
>PFVB01000045.1 GCA_002790395.1 Ignavibacteriales bacterium CG_4_9_14_3_um_filter_34_10
AATAATTGCAAATTGATAATTAATTTAAGAACACTTTTACTTATTCTTCTAACTTTGCAGACCTTCCGCTTAAGTCCCGACTTGTCGGGAGTACAGCGCCAAATAATTGCAAATTGATAATTAATTTAAGAACACTTTTACTTATTCTTCTAACTTTGCAGACCTACCACTTAAGTCCCGACTTGTCGGGAGTACAGCGCCAAATATTAATCCACAAATTAATCAGTGGGTTAATGAAACAAAGAACAGAATAAAAAAATAAATCCACACAAGGTGGATTTCAGAGCGGGAAACGGGACTCGAACCCGCGACATCAACCTTGGCAAGGTTGCGCTCTACCAACTGAGCTATTCCCGCATTGAATAATCATTTTTAACAAGAACATTTTTTCAAAACTTACATGGCAAATATAGAATTCTTAAAAACATTTAGCAAGATTCAATTTTTGAAAAACAAATTATTCCTCTTTATTGACCAAAAATCTTTTAATTTTTTGAGTAGTTGTCTTTTCAAACTCTTTTTCACGGATTTTAAATTTCATTATCTGTTTATGTACAGCAAGCTGTGCATTTGATTTTTTAACTTCTCCGGCAATTGTTTCATGTATCAATTTTTCTGATATCTGTATTGTTTTGGTTTCCGAAAGCTCAATAAATGCTTCAGCATCCACAACAATCTGAACCGCAATAATTTCATCATGTTTTTCATCTTTTTCACCGTAAACAAGACTCTCCAAAACAAATGGACTTCGATTAATGACATCTTCAATTTCTTCAGGAAAAACATTTTTTCCACTTCGCGAAATAATCACATTCTTTTTCCGCCCGTTAATATGAAGGAATCCATCATTATCAAAATGGCCAATATCACCCGTTCTAAACCAGCCATTAACAAAAGCTTCTTTCGTGATTTCTTCATTCTTATAATAACCAAGCATTACACTTGGACCGCTTGCATAAATTTCTCCCGATCCATTTATATCAGGGTTATTAATTTTAATTTTAACACTTGTAAGTGGCAAACCGGCTGCATCATCTTTAAAATTTTTCAATTGATTAAGAGCAAGAATAGGAGAAGTTTCTGTAAGCCCATATCCCTGAAGAAAATTGAAACCGAATTCTCTTAAGCCTTGAGAAACGCGTGGATCAGGAGCAGCTCCGCCAGCAATGAAAACCCGAATGTGCCCGCCAAATTTATGGTGAAGTTCCTTGAAAACTTTTTTCTTCAGATTAGTCAAACCAATATTTGATAAAAGATTTGTAATTTTTATAAGAGGCGGAACAATTTTATCTTTTATTTTATCCTCTTTAATTGACTTGATAATTTTCTTAAACATTTTATCATACAAAAGAGGAACACCCAAAAATATTGTTGCCTGAACTTTCTGCAAATCATCAACAATTGTTTTTAATGACCTTGCATAATGGATAGAACTTCCGCAATAAAGCGGGCATAACATTCCGCATGTGCATTCGTAAGTATGATGAATCGGAAGTATTGATAAAAATCTATCCTCCGGATACATAAAAAGCATGCTAACCATATCCATTAAATTTGTTGCAAGGTTTTTTTGTGAAAGCATTACACCTTTTGCACGACCGAGAGAGCCGGAAGTAAAAATAATTTTTGCCATTTCATCAGGATTAATTTTGGGCAGATTTTCTTTTGGAACAGGCGAGCTTTCCTGAATCAATTTGCACATATTCAAGAAATCACCGCCGATAGAAGTTTCATCCATACATATAAAATATTTTAATTTCTTCAGTGACGATTGAAGTCCGGTAAGCATTTCTGCAAATGTTTCTGAGAATATTATTGCCTCTGCATCCGATTCATGAATGATATTAAGAATTTCATTTTGAGTAAGATTTTTATCAATCGGAACCACAACATAATTAAAACTCATCAATGTCAAATAACTTATTGACCATTGCACACGATTTTCACCAATCAGTGCAATATGAGCTCTTTCTTTCAATCCTATTTTCGTCAAAGCATTTCCGAACCTCAATATATAATCCGCAAGTTCGCCATAGGTAACTTTTTTGATTGGTGTATTATTTAAATCTTCCAGAGCCAGTTTAAATTCATATTTTTTTGCTGACTGGAAAATCATATCCTGAATAGAATGGACTTTAGGTACGTGGTAAAGTTGGATGTTAGGCTTCATAAAACTTCCTCATGATTTTTTTATAATCATAATATTTAATTAATTTTTTGCAATATGCTCAATCACTGCTTTCAACAATTCATAAAATTTAGCAATGGTTTTAATGTTAACTCTTTCATGGGGAGAATGAGCTCCTTCGATAGTTGGTCCGAAAGAAATCATATCAAGATTTTCAAACTTACCGCCAAGAATTCCGCATTCCAAACCCGCATGAATAGCCTTTACTTCCGGTTCGTTATTAAACTTTTCCACGTAAACTTTCTTTGCGATTTTCAACAATTCAGAATCCATATTTGGTTTCCATCCCGGGTAGCCATCACTCTGAGAAATTTCATCTGCTTTTGCCAGAGTAAAAACTGCTTTTATAATTTCTGCCAAATTAACTTTAGATGATTCAACGGAACTTCTTTGGCTAGTTCCAACAATAATTTTTCCATTGCTGTTCACGATTGTTGCAAGATTAGTTGATGTTTCCACTAAATCAGGGATATCAGAACTCATCGAAATTACTCCGTGGGGCAAAGCCAAAATTGTATTTATCAAACGTTTGGAAAATTTTTTGCTGAAAACTTTTTTGAATGTCTTTTCAACCGGAAACAAATCAATTTTTAATTTTTCTTCTTTTGTTTTGAAAACAGATTTTAAGTCGTTTTCAAATTTCAGTATTTCATTTTTGATTTTCTTTTCTGATTTTTTATCAAACAAAATAACCGCCATCGCTTCACGCGGAATTGCATTTCGCTTTGAACCGCCCCCCAATCCTCCAATTTGTACATCGTACTTAAAAAGTTTATTTACCAACAACCCTAAGATTTTAATTGCATTTCCTCTTCCTTTATGAATGTCCAGTCCGGAATGTCCGCCGGTCAGTCCTGAAATCAATAAATTTTTCGCGGTTAATTTCTTGCTGCATTTTTTAAAGTCAATTTCAAATTCACCTTGTGTGTCAATACCGCCAGAGCAGCCAACATAAAAAGCTCCGTCTTCTTCAGAATCAAGATTCAATAAAATATTTCCGCTGATTAGTTTTTTTGAAATATTATTAACGCCTGTCAGTCCGGTTTCTTCGTCAATTGTCAGTAATATTTCAATTGGTCCGTGTTTAGCTTCTTTATCCAAAGCAATTGCCAAAGCAGCAGCAACCCCAATTCCATTGTCTGCACCCAATGTTGTTCCGTCAGCTTTTACCCATTCGTCATCTTTAATTAATTGCAAAGCATCTTTCTCAAAATCATGTTTTTTGTCCTTGTTTTTTTCGCAAACCATATCGAGATGCCCCTGAAGAACAATTGTTTTGCTTTTTTCAAATCCAGAAGTTGCAGGAACGCGAATACAAATATTTCCGATTTTATCTTCTTTGAATTTCAGATTATTTTTTGAAGCAAAATCTTTAACATACTTTCGAATTTTTTCTTCTTTCTTTGAAGGACGCGGAA
>PFVB01000039.1:0-4509 GCA_002790395.1 Ignavibacteriales bacterium CG_4_9_14_3_um_filter_34_10
AATTTAATGGTCTTTCAATATGGTGATTAAATTGTTTTTATAAACTTTGTTGTAGTGTCAGTCTTCGACATGCTTGGACTGACAATTTTTAACTCTTTGGAAGACTCGGGGCGCGGACTGACAAAATAGAAATTTTTCAGAAATCAATAAAATTGAAATTGCAGCCGGGTTTTCGGCTGCAATTATTAAAAGGTTAATCTTTTTTCTTATCGGCAGGGAAAATTCTTTTATCCAAAATTGTATCAATAAGATTATATTCCTTTGCCTCGATAGAAGTCATATATTTGTCTCTGTCACAATCTTTCATAATTTCATCAAATGATTTGTGAGTATGCTCTGCAAGAATCTGATAAATTGTATTACGTGTTTTAACCATTTCCTTTGCATGGATTTCAATATCAGATGTTTGTCCCTGAAGACCGCCAATCCATGGCTGATGAATCATAATATTTGAATGCGGCAATGCAGAGCGTTTCTTATCAGCTCCGCCGGCGAGTAAAACTGCACCCATGCTTGCTGCTAATCCGACACAAATAGTTGAAACATCCGGTTTGATATATTTCATCGTATCATAAATAGCCAAACCCGCAGAAACACTTCCTCCCGGTGAGTTGACATATAAAAATATGTCTTTATTAGGATCTTCGGCTTCAAGAAACAGTAATTGTGCAATAATTAAACTTGCAACATGATCATCAACGGCAGTTCCAAGAAAAACTATTCTTTCCCTAAGAAGTCTGGAGAAAATATCCATTCCTCTTTCACCTCTTCCGGTTTGCTCAATTACATATGGTATTAACTGGTTATAAATTTCAGGCTGCATTACTTTTTCCCTTTCGATTTTTTCTCTGTCTTTTCTTCTTTTAATTCATTCGGATTTAATTCTTTGATTGTGGTATTCTTTTTCAGGAAATCAATAACTTTGTCTTCGAGCAGAACTTCATCTTTATGAGAATCTTTATAATACTTGACAAGTTTTTGAACGGTAATCCCGGTTTTTTCAGCTTCCTGTTTTGCCAATTCCTCAAGTTCGGAATCTTCAACCTTGATGTTTTCAATACGAATAATATTATCCATAATAATTTGCCATTTAGCATTCCATTCAGCTTTTCCGCTCAACTGTTCAGATGATTTTTTTTCATCAAATGGCATATTGTATTTTTTGTATTCTTCTTTTTCGCTCTCAATCAAACGTTTTTTGTATGTTTCAACATATCCTTTGGGGGCTTCAAACTCATTGTTTTTGATAATTTGATTTAAGAGAGAATTGATGAATATGTTCTCAGCTTCTGAGTTATAATATTCTTCAAAATTCTTTCTTAAATCCGTTTTGTAGTCCAATTCTGTTTTAAATTTATTGTTTGTAACAGCCAAAATTGTTTCTTCGGTCAATTCAGGATAAACGATTTTTTCAATTGACAGAATCTCACCTTTATAATTAAACGATTCTTTATGAACGTGATCGCCGTGGGAATGTTCATCAGGGAAAGTGAATGAAAAATTATCACCGACCTTTTTCTGCATTACATTACTAACAATTTCCGGATTCACTTTTGAGTCACTTAAATCGATGGATAAATTCTCACTTCGTGAATTTTCCATTTCAGTGCCGTTATCATCTAATCTTTGCAAATTAACTTTTATTACATGGTTAATATCAGAAATTACCTCTGCAGCTTCACGGGTAGTTTTGCTTTTTAGAATTGACTTCCATTGTGTTTCAATGTCTTCATCCTTTACTTCGAATTTTGGCTTTGAAATTTCCAAACCTTTATAATCTTTTAACTCAAGGTGAGGAATGATTTCATAAGAAATTTTGAATGTAAATTTTTCATTTGGTTTCAAGTCTAAATCAGTTAATTGTGGTGCCGATATTGGTTTCAATCCCTCAGCATCAACAATTTTCCAGAATTTTTTATTTGCGATTTTTTCGCAAGCCTGATATTCAATTGCTTCACCATAAAGTTTTTTCAGAATATGATTTGGCACTTTTCCTTTTCTGAATCCAGGGACTGAAATATTTTTCTTTTCAACGTTGTATGCTTCATCGATATCCGGTTTGATTTCTTCATATCCTAAAGATACTTCAATTTCCATCTCTGATTGGTTCAGAGTATTAAATTTTGTTTCCAATTATACCTCAAATATGTAAAAATATGTTATTTACCGTGCGAAAGGGGGGACTCGAACCCCCACGTTTTTTGGACACTAGATCCTAAGTCTAGCGCGTCTGCCAATTTCGCCACTCTCGCAAAATCCTTAAAATGGGCAGTAAATTTATTGAAAAAATATTCAATTAACAATTTTATGTGATTTCATTAAATATTTTATATATTTCGAAAAGAATTAACGAATGAAAATTTAATGGAAGAATTAATCGGTAACAAAATAGAAAATTATCAAATCCTTTCTATTCTTGGAAAAGGCGGAATGGGCATTGTTTATAAAGCCCGTGATGAAAAACTTGACAGATTCGTTGCAATCAAATTCCTTGCTTTTGAAATGGTCAATAATCCTAAACTTGCAGAAAGATTTAAACGCGAAGCCAAGAATCATGCACAATTGCTTCATTCGAATATTGTGACCGTCTATGGTTTTATTGAATACAAAAATCTGCTTGGTATTGTCATGGAATTTGTTGAAGGCGAGAGTATTGAAAAAGTCCTGTTCAGAAATATGAGGCTGCACATTTATGATGTTGTTTATATAATGCGTCAAGTTCTTCTTGGCATAGGCTATGCTCATTCAAAAGGATTTATTCACCGGGATATTAAACCATCAAATATCATTGTGAATTCTGAGGGCATTGTAAAAATTATGGACTTTGGAATTTCCAAATCAATTTTTGAACAGGATATGACTCTGACAGGTTCGAAAATTGGCACTGTTTTTTACATGAGTCCCGAGCAAATAAAAGGAAATAATATTAATTATCTGTCGGATATTTATTCAGTTGGTTGCACTATGTTCGAAATGCTTACAGGACAGCCGCCGTTCTATTCAGATACAGAATATGATGTTATGGATGGGCATTTAAAAAAAGAACCACCAAAAATATCAGAGTTTGTACCCGGGATTCCGATTGAAATTGAAAAAATAATCGCAAAATGTCTACAAAAGCAAGCTGATCAAAGGTACAAAAGCTGTGGAGAAATTATTGACGATTTTCACGGTCTCGATGATTATTTGAAATCGGTTAATTCAAAATATTTTTTAAGAAAAAAGAAGAACCCTAAACTTGTTAAAATAAAATCAATTTTTATTTTAAGTTTCATTCTGGTTGCATTTTTGGGTCTGTTTTACTTTGCATATATTCAGGTTGATGCATTTATAAAGTCCCGCTTATATGAGAAAATGGACAAAATTGATTTTGGATTGCTAACGACAAAAAAGGCAAAACAAGAATTACTCCAACTCTCATTACTAAAGACAAGTTTCATTGAAAACATTAAATCCGGTTATTTTTTTGATGCAAAACGAGGCATCGTAGTCGGAGATTCATCTTTAATTGCTTCGACATCCGATAGTTGCAAAACCTGGCAAAATATTAAAGTGCTTTCTCAAAGTTCGATAAACGATATTGCAATCTTCAAGAACGGCATTTATTTAGCAGGTAACGATAATTTATTTATTCAATACTCACAGGATTTACAAAGTTCAATTTATATTCGTGTTGATGATAAATTAAATTTTTTTAGATTGAAAATCTTTAATCAAAAAATATATTGTTTAGCTTCAGGAGGAAAAATATTAATTTCAGAAGATGGAATATATTGGGAAAAAATCAAACTGAATACAAACTCCGGATTATTCGATATAGACTTTTTTGATAAAAAAGTTGGAATAATAGTCAGTTGGAATGGCGAAGTATTTAGAACAATTAATGGTGGGAATAGCTGGAGCAGGTTAGAAAGATTTACAAAAAAATATTTGAAATCAATATCTGTAAATTCAGCCGGATTAGGGTTTATTGTGGGAGCAGGTGGGGGAATTTTTAGAACGCAGGACTTTGGCGAAACATGGATCGAGATTAAAACAGATTCATACGAAGGATTACAGGCAGTGAAAATTTTGTCTGAGGAAAGAGTTGTAGGAGTCGGTAATAAAGGAACGATTGCTTATTCAAAGGATAGTGGGTTTAACTGGGAATTCAGAAATTCGGGAAAAATCTTCAATCTTAATAGAATTGTCACAAGTCATGATAATACAACTGGTTATATATTTGGAAATAAAGGAACAATTATTCAATTCAAATTGAGGAATTAGATGGATAAATTTGTAATTCTTGGTGGAAAAAAGTTATCAGGAACAGTTGAAATTAGTGGAGCAAAGAATGCCGCATTAGCATTAATTCCTGCTTCTTTATTAAATTCAGCTGCGAACAAGCTAACAAATGTTCCGGAAGTCAATGATATATATACAATGATCAAAATGATGAAAAGTCTTGGAGCAAAAGTTAATTTCACTAACCATCAGGTGATAATTGACAATCAAAATATTAACAGCCAG
>PFVB01000039.1:4521-20154 GCA_002790395.1 Ignavibacteriales bacterium CG_4_9_14_3_um_filter_34_10
GTCCTTGGTCCGCTTTTGTCCAAATACGGATTCGCAAAAGTATCTTTACCTGGCGGTTGCGCATGGGGTCCCAGACCTGTAAATCTTCATATAGAAGCCATGAAAAAACTTGGTGCTGATGTGAATTTCGATGGTGGATATATTATTGCGAAAACAAAAAAATTGATTGGTAATAAAATTCATTTTGATGTATCCAGTGTCGGAGCAACCGGAAACGCACTGATGGCATCCGTTTTAGCAAAAGGTGAAACTGTTATTTCTAATGCTGCAATAGAGCCGGAGATTACCTCTCTTGCTAAATATTTAGTAAAAATGGGAGCAAAAATCGAAGGAATTGGAAGCAATATTCTTAATATTCAAGGTGTTGATGAATTAAGAGGGGCTGATGCTACAATTATCGGAGATAGAATTGAGGCAGGAACATTGTTAATAGCTGGTGCAATCACTAGAAGTAATATTAGCATTAAATATTCAGAACCGGAATATATCGAATCGGTAAGTTCCAATCTCGAGGAAGTCGGCTGTAAGTTATTTATAAATAACGATTTAATATCGATTAATTCTGAAAATATAGAACTAAAAAATCAGGATGTAACGACAGCAGTCTTTCCAGGATTTCCAACCGATATGCAGGCGCAATGGATTGCTCTAATGTCAATTGCGGGAGGTATTTCAAAAGTTACAGATAACGTCTATTCTGACAGATTTGCTCATGTACCTGAATTAAATCGATTGGGAACAAATATCGAAGTTGTTCATAATAGTGCAATTGTTAAAGGCGTCAAATTCTTAAAGGGAGCAAAAGTTATGTCAACCGATCTAAGAGCAAGTGCATCTTTAGTTCTCGCAGGATTAATTGCAGAAGGGACTACAGAAGTTTTGCGAATCTATCATTTGGACCGTGGATATGAAAAAATAGAAACCAAATTATCACAACTTGGGGCGGAAATATCTCGGGAAAGCACTTCGGAATTTTAGTATGAAATTGAAATTAAAGGGAAAATCTTTCCTATTAATAATTTCGATTTTAATTTCCTTTATTTGTACGAGACTCCCTCTACTTCAAATATTTGATTATGAGTATGCAGTTGTTTTCTCATTTGTAAATTATTTTTTATCAGCAATTGCTGGTTTTTTATTTGTTCGTGGTCAAAGTTCTCCAAGCAAAACCAAATGGAACAGAGCACTTTGGTTAATGTTAATGATAGTCTTAAATCTTATTCCTATTGCAATTTCTTTTTTGAATACTTTTTTATTTGGAGTTTGCGACCCTTACAGGGGTTTTAGTTACTTTTTAGTTTTTGCAATTCCGGCATCATTAATTGGATTTACAACGGCATTATTTTCAAATTATCAATCCGGAAAATATAAATTCTTAATTTTTACAATTATTAGTTTTATAATGCTTACCATACCTATTGTTGAAATTTATCTGCTTCCACAAATTTATTTTTATAATCCGATACTTACATTCTTTCCCGGGACAATTTATGATGAAGATATTCCAATTTCATTTAATATTGTTGTTTATAAAACCATTATTGTAATTTTCTTTTCAATTCTTCTTTATATAATCATCATAAAGCCGGTTCAATTTAAGAAGAAATATATTACGCTGGGTGTTTACTTTGTGGCAATTATTTTTGTCTTAATAAAATCCGAATTGGGATTCCAAACAAAATTCGATAAAATTATACAAAGTTTGGGTGGAAAATATGAGTCAAAAAATTTTGTAATTGTTTATCCAAAAGAGATTGACGCTTTAGAAATCGATTATTTAATAAAACTTCATGAGTATGAATTACAAAATCTTAAAAATCAGATGGACATAAGAATTAATTCTAAAATTACTTCAATTATATTTCGTAATCGAGAAGAAAAACGGAAAATATTTGGAGCCGGACAGGCTGATGTATCTAAACCGTGGCTGAATCAAATCTATTCAGAATTGGGAACTGTTGATAGGGTTATAAAACATGAGTTAGTTCATATTCTTTCAAGTGAGTTTGGAGTTGGAATATTTAAGCTGTCTAAAAATTTTAATCCGTCGCTAATCGAAGGATTGGCAATGGCTTTTGAAAATAATTATAATGATTATGATATTGATTATTTAGCCTATCAGCTTATAAAATCGAATTCAAATCCACCACTTGAATATCTGTTTGCCGGATTCGATTTTTTTTCTCACTCCTCATCAGTAGCATATATTTACAGCGGTTCGTTCATGAATTATCTTCGGAGAATTTATGGGAATGAGAAAATCAAGCTTCTTTACCAAACCATGGATTTCGAAAAAATTTACAAAAAAAATCTAAGCCAACTTGAAAAAGGTTTTATAAAGAATCTTGAAGCTCAGGATTATAAATTTAATTCATCTCAAGCTATGCTGTACTTCGGAAGGCAGCCGATATTCAAAAAAGTCTGCTTGCGGCAGACAGCAATATTGTTAAAAGAAGCTCAGGAAAGAAAGAACGACAATGATTTCAGGAGTGCGAAAGCAATTTACCGGCAGCTTTTTAAAAAAACTCATAATATTAATTCATTGATTGGGTATGTAGAAATAATTTTGAAGCAAAAAAAATATTCGGATGCAGAAAAAATAGTTTCAAAAGAGATAGAAAGGTACTCCGAAAATTCAAGCTATTATTATTTGAAATTTTGGTTAGCTGATATAAAAGTGCTTTGCGGTAAATTTGATGAAGCAGCATTAATATATAATGAATTGAAGAATAAACACCTCAGTTTTAATTATGAAGCTTACATTAAGTTTCGACTTTCACTCTTAAATTCAAATCCGAATTCTGTCCGAGAATTTTTAAGCAAAACCAAATTCAGGAACGAGTTACTAATTGACATTGCAAAAAAAATGAATCAATCAGAAGTTGTTGATGTTCAGATTTTACAGGCTGAAGAATCAGATGAAATCTATAAAATAACAAAAGCCTATTTTGAAGAGGGATTTGATGTGGAATCTGTAAAATCAGCAGAAACTGCTTTCTATGCTTCAAAACTTTTTTTGAAAAATGCGGAATATAATTTGGCTGAAGATTTAATTAAAAAAGCACTAAATTTTGCTCCGGAGAATAAAAAACAAAACTATTTGGAACAATTACTCAGGACAAATTGGTTCAAATATCAAAGTGAAAATAAATCGAGATTAAATGACAGCAGCTACTCAAAAAATTAATAATTACATAAAGCAGATTTTGTTTTTGGAGAATGTAAAAGAATTAGCAAAGATTAGAAACGAAAGGATTTACATTGTTGGTGGGTTTTTACGCGATGTCATTCTGAATAAATTTCCAAACGAAATTGACTTCCTTGTGATTGGTGACGGAGTTGAATTTGCAAATGTATTAGCCACTCAACTTGCCGTAGAAAATGTTTCCCTGTTTAAAAGATTCGGAACTGCCCATTTATTTTATAAAGATTACAATTTAGAATTTGTGATGGCACGAAAAGAGTCATATAATTTTGATAGCAGAAATCCGGTTGTGGAAAGAGGAAGTTTTGAGGATGATATTTCCAGAAGGGATTTTACGATTAACACTTTGGCACTTTCGTTAAATGAAAATGACTATGGAAATCTTTTTGACATTTATAATGGTTTGGAAGATTTGAAAAATGGAATCATAAAAACTCCGATTGATCCTTATCAAACATTTGAAGATGATCCATTAAGAATAATGCGGGCATTCCGATTTGCAAGCAGACTAAATTTCAAGTTTAATCCAGATTTGATTGAAGCTATAAAAGCTAAAGCTGAGCGATTAAAAATAATTACTCAAGAAAGAATCACTGATGAGTTTATGAAAATTATGCTGTCTCCAAAACCTTCAGTCGGGTTGATCGGAATGTATCAGACAGGAGTGCTGAAATATGTTTTTCCGGAACTTAGCGAAATGGGCGGTATAGAGCAGAGACAGGATTTTCATCATAAAGATGTTTTCTATCATACTTGTGAAGTTGTGGATAATATTTCAAATAAAACTAAAAATTTATGGTTGAGAATTGCTGCTCTTCTTCATGATGTTGCAAAACCTGCGACTAAAAAATTTATTGACGGGATAGGCTGGACTTTTCACGGGCATGAAGAACTTGGTGCAAGATTTGCGAAGGTGATTTTTCATCGCATGAAATTTCCTTTGGTTCATTTGCATTATGTACAAAATTTAATCAGACTACATCTCCGACCGATTGCTTTGGTTGATGACGAAGTGACAGACTCCGCTATTCGAAGATTGATTGTTCAAGCCGGAGACAATCTGGATGATTTATTTGATTTATGCAGGGCTGACATCACGAGCAAAAATCTAGGGAAAGTTTCAAAGTACTTACAAAACTATGATAAAGTTGTTCAACGGATTAAGGACGTAAGAGAAAAAGATGAATTGAGAAATTTCCAATCTCCCGTTAAAGGTGAAGAAATAATGAAAATTTTTAATTTGCAGCCATCAAAAAAAGTTGGAGAAATTAAAAAAGCAATTGAGGAAGCGATTCTCGAAGGAATCATTCCTAATAATTATGAGGCGGCTTATAAATATCTGATGGAAATAAAATTCAAATTTGAATAAATTTTTTTTATGTAACTTTCTGTTTTTTTTACCGTCAAAAGGACTGAACTTCAAAAAAATGTTTTCTTAAAGGAGAAAAAATGAAGTATTATTTTTTAGTTTTATTATTAATTATTGCTTTACCAATTTATGCACAAAAGCAATTAACACTTGAAGAGTCAATTAAAATTGCGATGCAGAATAACACGACACTAATTAAATCAACTAATAATTTGGCAGCTACAAAAAAGCAGGTTAAAAATGCATATGGAAATCTTCTGCCAAATTTTGGACTTTCGGGTTCATGGAGTTGGAACAGGATTAGTGATGACGGAGGAAAACAATTAAATTTTTTAGGAACCTTGCAGGATGTTCCCCCATCTCAAATTGACACTAGGAATTGGTCGGTTTCTGCGGGAGGAAATGTTGTTCTGTTTGACGGCTTGGCAAATCTTGCTAATATTAATCAGGCTGAAAACAGTTTTGAATCTTCGCAATTGCTTTTAGAAAAATTGAAGCAGGATGTTGTGCTTCAAACCTCAGAATTATTCTATAACGTTTTGAATGCAAAATCACTTGTTTCAGTCAGAGAGGAAAATGTTAAGTACAATCAAAAGTTATTGGAGACAATTCAAGAAAGAAATAAACTCGGTTCAGTAGCGATTGCTGATGTTTATTCACAGCAAGTTCAATTAGGAAATGCCGAATTGCTTTTAATACAGGCACAAAATTCGTTCGACCAATCAAAAAATTTGTTTCTAAACTATCTTGCACTTGATATTCTTGAGGATTTTGAATTTGTTGATCCTTATGAAAATATTAATTCAATTGACACAAAATCTTTTTCCAAAGAATTTTATGAACTTGGCAGAATGATTAGCGATGCTTTTGATTTAAGGCTCGATTACAAAAGTCAACAATTGACTATACAAAATTCCATTGAGGAAAAAACGGTTGCTAAAAGTGGCTATTTGCCACGGTTATCTGGTAATTACTCCTTCAATACAAATGCTGTTAAATCCGGGGAATTATTCAGTAGAAGAAATTATAATATTGGATTAACCTTGAGCATTCCAATCTTTTCAAACTGGAGTACAGAATTGGCAACTGAATTTGCTGAGGTTCAGTACCTGAATACCAAAGAAGATTTATCAGCATTAGAAAGACAAATAAAAATCGAAGTAAAACAAGGTTACTTGAATTTTGTTGCTGGCGAAAAACGACTTGAAGTTTCAAAAAAGAATGTTGTTGCAGCGGAAGAAAATCGAAAAATAAATTATGAAAGATACAGTTTGGGATCCGGAACTATACTGAATGTTTTGCAGGCAGACAGAGATTATACACAGGCACTAACGGAAAGAATTAATGCAAAATTCGAATTCTTTAAGCAGCGGGACAACTTGCTGAATGCTTTGGGAAAATTGAGTTATACAAATTTTGAATAAAATATACGGGAGAATTATAAAATGGCGAATGGAAGTAAAAAGAAAAACAAGAAGAAATTTTTCATATTTGGCGGAATTGGAGTTCTTCTATTAATTATTGTGATATTGGTTTTAACATCGGGTGATAAAGAAGCAATTGTTCCGGTACAAACCGAACAAGTATCGAAGAGAACAATAACTCAAACCGTTTCTGCAACCGGTAAAATTTATCCTGAATATCAGGTTGAATTGCGCCCGGAGGTTAGCGGTGAAATTGTATCACTTCCGGTTGAAGAAGGTGACATTGTTCAAAAAGGGCAATTACTTGTGCGAATCAAACCCGAACAATATACAGCTCAGAGAAATCAAGCAAAAGCTCAGCTTGATGCTGCGCGTTCGCAACTGAAAGTAAGAGAAGCAGCATTGTCAAGAGTTGAATCTGATTACAAACGAATTAAAGGTCTTGCCGAAAAAGGATTGGCAAGTGACCAAGAACTTGAAATGGCTAAGTCCGAATATTTGCAGAATGTCGGGATGCTTGAATCACAAAAAGCTTCCGTTCAGCAGGCTTTAGAAAATCTTAATAATTCTGAAGAACAATTATCAAAGACGGCAATTTATTCTCCTATTAATGGAAGAGTGACAACAAGATTAGTGGAGATGAATGAGCGGGTACTTGGTTCATCTTTCAGCATGGGAACGCATTTAATGACCGTAGCTGATTTAAGTAATATGGAAGCCCGCGTTGATGTAGATGAAAACGATGTTGTCTTAGTGTCGGTTGGGGACACTGCAGATGTTGAAGTTGATGCTTTTGGTGATAAGAAATTTAAAGGAATAGTAACACAAATTGGCAATAGTGCTCAGACGAGCGGTTTAGGGACACAGGATGAGGTTGTCAATTTTCAAGTAAGAATTAAAATTATTGATCCGGAATTGAAACTCAGACCCGGCATGTCATGTGACGCAGATATCAAAACTGAAACAAGAAAAAATGTTTTATCCGTTCCTATTCAAGCGGTGACAGCACGTTTGGATAAACCTGCAAATGCAAATCCTGAAGAAACAGAAGGCGGCGAAACGGAAATGCCTTCGGCTGTAAATTCTTCAAAGAACAAACCGAAAGAGGTTGTATTTATTGTCGAAAATGGTAAAGCAAAAAAAGTAGAAATACAAACTGGCATCAGTGATGATTCATATATTGAAATTAAGAAAGGATTGAATGAAAAACAGGAAATTGTTTCCGGTCCATACAGAGCTATTTCAAAAGAACTAAATGATGGAACGATTGTAATTTTGCCCGGAACTAAAAAAGATAATGCAAAGAAAAAATAATTCTTGAAAATTTCTAAAGAGAAAACAAAGAAATGAATATCATAACAATTGAACATATAGCTAAAATATATCAAGTGGGTTCGGAGGAAGTTCATGCTTTGCGTGACGTTTCACTCAAAATCAATCAGAATGAATACCTTGCTATAATGGGTCCGTCAGGTTCGGGTAAATCTACATTGATGAATATGCTTGGATGCCTAGATACACCGACAAATGGACTCTACTTATTCAAAGATAAAAATGTAAGTCTGATGAATGATAATGATTTAGCAAATATTCGAAATAAGGAAATCGGATTTGTATTTCAAACATTTAATTTACTGCCAAGATCAGACTCGCTTCATAACGTTGAATTACCATTGATTTATGCGGGTATTCCAAAAAGTGAAAGACGAGAAAGAGCTGCTGAAGCACTTGAAAATGTGGGACTTGGAGACAGAATGCACCATAAACCGAATGAGCTTTCCGGCGGACAGCGTCAAAGAGTTGCAATTGCGCGAGCGCTTGTTTCAAACCCTGCCATTATTCTTGCAGATGAACCAACCGGAAATCTTGATTCGAAAACGGGAGAAGATATTATGCATCTTTTCCACGAAATTCATGAGACTGGGAATACAATTATTCTGGTTACTCACGAAGAGTATATTGCCGAACATGCAAAGCGCATTGTTCGATTGCGGGATGGATTGATTGAAAGCGATGAAATTGTTGCCAACAGATTTATTCCGAAAAAAAATGGTGCATCAAAAGTATAAAGGATTCTTAATATGAAACTTTTTTTCTTTGAGGTAAAAGAAGGTCTGTTCATTTCACTAAGAGCAATAAGAGCCAATAAAATAAGGTCTGTTCTTACTACTCTCGGAATTATTATCGGCGTTACTTCGGTTGTTTTGATGTCAACAGCAATCAGAGGAATTGATGATGCGTTTCAAACGGGAGTTTCTTCGCTCGGTTCAGATAATTTGTATATTGATAAATGGGAATGGTTCAATCGTGATGTGCCTTTTTGGGAATTAAGGAATCGGAAAAACCTTACGATGGAGCATTTTGAAAAATTTAAGGAAATGGCAAAACTTCCAATTGCTGTTGCGCCAACAATCTTTACTCCGATAACAATCAAGCATGAAGAAAGGACAGTCGAGTTTGTATTTATTGTTGGTACAACGCATGATTATGTTTTCACAAATTCGCTTTCATTCGCTGATGGCAGATTTATGAATGAACTGGAAAGTAATGGCGGTAGAAATGTAATAGTTCTTGGGAGTGAAATTGCTAAAAAACTTTTTCCAAATGGTGGTGGTTTGAACAATGATGTAAAATTAAAAGGGAAAAAATATAGAGTTATTGGAATTCTTGAAGAGCAGGGCAGTTGGGTCATGGGTAATTTCAATCCCGATAATCAAGCTTTCGTTCCAATTGAAAGTGTATTCAAATATTTTCAGGAAGAATTTTGGAATAGTATTACTATAAATGTTCGTGCACCAAACAGCCAGTCAATCGATGCAGTTAAAGATGAGGCAGTGGAAATTATGAGAAAGATTCGCGGATTAAAATATAATGAGAGAAATGACTTTTCAATCAATCAACAATCGGGTTTGTTAAATGAAATTAACAGTACTGTTGGTGTTATTCAGATTGCGGGTTTGCTAATAACCGGTTTAGCTTTATTTGTGGGTGCAATCGGAATTATGAATATAATGTTTGTTTCGGTTAAAGAAAGGACTAAAGAAATCGGAATCAGGAAAGCAATTGGGGCGAAGAACAGAACAATTCTCGGGCAGTTTATAACTGAAGCAGCTATCATTTGTCTGATTGGTGGAATGATTGGTTTATTTATTGCCATCATCGGAGGAATGATTATTAAACAGTTTGATTTCCCTGTAACAATTTCTGCTGAAGCCGTTATTTTGGCTGTTACAATTTCTTTAATGACCGGAATTTTGTCAGGTTTTGCTCCGGCATACAAGGCAAGCAAAATGGATCCGGTTGATTCATTGAGGTATGAATAATGTCCATCTCTGAAATATTCAATATTTCAATCACTTCACTAAGAACTAATAAGCTTCGTTCATCACTTACAATTCTTGGAATTGTCGTCGGTATATTTTCAATTATAGCAATGAGCACTGTGATTGAAATGCTACAGGCAAGTATTGAAAGCGGAGTGAGTGCTCTCGGGAAAAATACTTTTCAAATTCAAAAATGGCCTGCATTTCAAACACACAATCCACAGGAAGATGCAGAAGTAAGAAACAGAAGAAACTTAACAATGGAAGAGTTCTTTCGATTAAGAGAAAAATTAGATGGGAAAGCCAAATCTGTAGGAGCAGAACTTTGGCGATTTGGCAAGCTTGTTAAGTTTGGTAATAAAGAAACAAATCCAAATGTTAATCTTTCAGGCTGCACTCCGGAAGCTTTTGAAAATAATAATTGGAATGTGGAATTGGGAAGGGCGTTTAATTGGAATGAAGTTAACAGTGCATCAAATTATATTATTCTTGGGAAAGATATAAGCAACGTTCTTTTTAAAGACAGAGATCCGATAAATGAGGAAGTGAAAATTGATTCAAAAAAATTCCGCGTTATTGGAGTTCTTGAATCTGTTGGTGCTTTCTTTGGACAGAGTCAGGATAATTTTGTTTTGATTCCAATATCGACTTTTCAAACATATTATGGCAGCGATAGAAGGAATAGTGTAAATATAACTGTCATGACTTTTAGTAAAGATGATTACAAAAGCCTGATGGAATTATCGGAAGGTTATTTCAGAACAATTAGGAAAGTGCCGCCCGGTAAACCGAATGATTTCGACTTCCGGACTAATGAAGAGGTGCTGAAGCAAATAAATCAAATTACATCCGGAGTAAAAATTGGTGCGTATGTTGTTGCTGCTATTGCATTACTTGCTGCCGGAATAGGAATCATGAATATCATGCTCGTCTCAGTTACTGAAAGAACCAAGGAAATTGGAATAAGAAAATCAATTGGTGCGAAAAAGAAAAATATTTTATTTCAGTTCCTTTTCGAATCAACAACACTCTGTTTGTTTGGTGGTTTTTGGGGGATAATTTTAGGGTTAATTGTTGGGATATTTCTCGGCTCATTATTAAGCGCTAAAGTTATTATTCCATTTGATTGGGTTGCAATCGGTGTTTCTTTATGTGTATTCATTGGAGTCGGCTTCGGAACTTATCCGGCATATAAGGCTTCAAATTTAGATCCGATTGAAGCATTAAGATACGAGTAAAGTCACAATAATTTATTATTTTTCAAATAAAAAAAATGCCAATAAAAGAAATTTTAGTAATCGCCTTTGTATCATTAAAAACAAACAAACTTCGTTCTTCTTTGACAATTCTCGGAATTATTGTCGGAATATTTTCAATCATTGCCATGGGGACTGTTGTTACTATGCTTCAAACTACAATTGAGGAAGGTGTTTCTGTTTTCGGAAAAAATACATTTCAAATCCAGAAGTTCCCCGCAGTTCGAACAGGCGGTCATTCCGAATGGGGAAAACTTCGGAACAGAAAAGATATTACTCTTGATGACTTTAATAATTTGAAAGGAAAATTTGTAGAAGCGAAGGCAATTGCAGCTTCAGCCAGTAACAACGGGATTATTGTTAAACATAAGAATTACAAAACAAATCCGAATATTTCAATTGCAGGAGTTACGCCCGAAGCATTCATTACTCGTGATTGGACGATTGAAAAAGGGCGGGCATTAAATCAGCTTGACTATGACAGATACGCAAAAAATGTTGTGCTTGGTTTTGATCTTGCAAAAACTGTTTTCAAAGATCTTGATCCAATCGGGCAAGAAATTTCAGTTGAAGGAACCAAACTTACCGTGATTGGTGTGCTTGAATATGAGGGCGAAATATTCGGGCAGAGCCGTGGTAATTTTGCAATTATTCCATTAACTTCATTTCACAGTATGTATGGAATCAGCCGACGCTCGTTGAATATTAGTGTTATGGCTTTCGACAGAGTCAGCTATAATGATTTGATGGAGAAGGCAGAAGGGTACATGCGAATTATCAGGAAAGTACCTCCGGGCGGCGACAATGATTTTGATATAGTTTCCAGCGAATCAATTCTTGGACAAATTAATTCGATAACATCAGGAGTTAGAATTGGTGCGCTTGTGATTGCTGCAATTTCACTCCTTGCTGCAGGTGTTGGCATTATGAATATTATGTTGGTTTCTGTAACTGAACGAACGAAGGAAATCGGAATCAGGAAATCCATTGGTGCAAAGAGAAAAAATATTTTGATGCAATTCTTGATTGAAGCTGTTGTTCTATGTCTTGTTGGTGGAATTATTGGAATTATTGCCGGCATTATGGTTGGCAATCTTGCAGGCTCACTTTTGAATGCTTCAACCGTAATTCCCATAGATTGGATTGTTATCGGGATCTCGCTTTGCATTGCAATCGGAGTAGGATTTGGGACATATCCTGCATATAAAGCTGCGAATTTAGATCCAATCGAAGCCTTGAGATATGAATAATATTCTCATTCTTTGACTTGCGGATAAGTTTTTATCAAAATACTTTTGTTATGTGATTTTAATTGTCACATTTTGATCATAAAATTACACCGCTAGTGAAATATAAGAACGTTTTAATAATTTCTTTTTTAATTAATTCTTTAATCTTTTCGCAGAAAAGCTTTAATACAATTTCTGTCAGTGATTCATTTAAAATTAACCTTCAGAATAAATATACCCTTTCGTTTACAAATATTCTGCCTTATTCAGAAAATGTTTTTCTTAATGGGCAAACGCTTAGCAAAGGCAGTTATAAAATTGATTATGTTCATATGAGTTTTAGTCTTGATGATTCATTGAGTTATAAAATAAATGATAAAATTATTATTGAATACACTGCAGTTTTTACTAATTTAAGAAAACATTATTCACTGCGTGCACCAAAGAAACTGTTTACGGAAAAATCAAAAACCTCACAAAATATTATGCAGTCTGAATTGTCGCTGAATAAAGAATCTATTCTCGGGAAGAATATCCAAAGTAATGGTGCTATTATAAGAGGTTTTACAGTCGGGACCAATAAAGATTTCACTTTGAATAGCGGATTGAGGCTGCAACTTTCAGGAAAACTTTCAGATGAGATAGAAATAGTAGCAGCATTGACGGATGAGAATACACCGATTCAACCTGAAGGAAATACTGAAAGACTTGATGAGTTAGACAAAGTTTACATAGAAGTTCGGCATCCGAATGCAACGATAAATTTTGGCGATTACGATTTAAATTCTTCAATCGGCGAATTTGGCAAAGTCAATCGGAAACTGCAGGGATTAAAATTATCGGGTAATTATGGTGAATCAAGCGGAGAGATTGCAATTGCCAGTTCGAAGGGAAAATTTAATTCAGTTTCATTCTTCGGTAACGATGGAAATCAAGGTCCATACAGATTATTGGGCGCTAATTTTGAAAAAGATATTATCATAGTTGCAGGAAGTGAAAAAATCTTTTTAGATGGACAAGTTCTCAAACGCGGTGAGAACAATGATTATATTATAGAATATTCAAATGCACAATTAACTTTTACGAACAAACGAATGATTACTTCTGCCTCAAGGATTGTCGTTGATTATGAATATACTGACAGGCAGTATCAAAGAAATTTTTTTGGCACTTCGTTTAATCAAAATCTCTTCAATGATAAAATTAATATCAGTGTGGGATACTTTCGTGAAGCCGATGATTACGAAAATCCAATTGACTTGAATTTGTCCAACGCAGATATAAAAATTTTATCGCAAGCCGGTGATGACATCAATAAAGCTTATGTTTCAGGGGTTTCAGAAGCGGGGCAAGATTCAAATGGAGTAAGGCAAGGCTCGTATTCAAGAATTGATACATTAATTAATGGCAGTCAGTTTTCTTATTATAAATTCAATCCGGGGAATAGCAATTCAATTTATTTTGTTTCATTCACTTATGTTGGCTCGGGAAAGGGGGATTACAAAAAGCATTCGACATCGGAATATAATTTTGTTGGCATTGGTATTGGAGAGTATCTTCCCATCAAATTAATATCTTTACCGGAATCAAAACAAATTACATCGATGTTTATTGCAGCAAAACCATTTCGGGATTTATCTTTGAGTATTGAATTAGCCGGCAGTAATTATGATAAAAACAGACTGTCGAAAATTGATGATAATGATAATTTAGGCTTTGGAAGAAATACAAAACTAAAATACTCCTACAAAAATTTAAGTCTTTTTAATGCAAATCTTGGTGGAATAGATTTCTCTTTTCGTGAAAGATTTATTGAAAAGTACTTTAAGTCATTAGACCGTTTTAACTCTGCTGAATTTAGTCGGGATTATAACTTGCCTTCGAATTTACTGGCAAATGAATCACTTCAGGAAGCTTCTTTGCAACTTTCACCAACAGAAAAAACAAATTTAAGTTTTCTTTTTGGTTCTATAAAAAAAGGAAAATATTTTCAGTCAAAAAGATATCTGGCTGACATCAATTCTGATATGAGTAATCTTCAAGTGAATTACAAAATTGATTACGTCTCGGGTAAAAATATTTTAACAATTACAGACTGGACAAAGCAGAGTGCGGATTTTGGATATACTATTTTCTTTTTTAAGCCGGGAATAGAATTATATGATGAAAAGAGGGTTGAAAAAAATCAGCAGAATTCTGAAACGATAAATACAAGTTTTAGGTTTGCCGAAATAGGACCTTATCTTCAATTAATAAATTTGTACGGATTTAATTCGCAATTTAAGTATTCAAACAGAGAAGAATATTTGCCTTTTCAAAATAAACTTGAAAAAGAATCTTTTGCTATTACCAAACAAGTTATTATTAATTACAGCGGTATTCGGGAAGTGAATTCCAACATTGATTTTACTTATCGAAAAAAAGAATTTGCTAAGTTATTCCGAAGTGCAAATTCATTAAATAACACAACATTCTTGCTTAAATCTAATACAAGAGTGATTCTGTTCAATAACGGATTTGAGTCATACTTGTTTTATTCGGCATCAACTCAAAAATCCGCAAAGTTCGAAAGAATATATGTGCGGGTTGAAAAGGGGCAGGGGAATTATGTTTATCTGGGTGACTTAAACAGCAACGGAATCAATGATGAGAACGAATTCCAGTTTGCTCTATTCGATGGAGAATATATCGTCACAACTTTGCCAACGGATGACCTTTTTCCTGTAATTGATTTGAAAACAAATTTTCGGTTTGCATTATCATTCGAGAAAATATTTTCCAATACTTCGCTGATGAAATATGTTAAACCATTTTCAACGGAGACAGTAATCAGAATTGAGGAAAACAGCAATACAGATGAGATTGACAAAATTTATTGGCTCCGGCTTTCAAAATTTCTAAATGAAAGGACAACAATCAGAGGTAATCAATATTTTCAAAATGATTTGTACTTATTCAAAAACAGTAACGACTTCTCAATCCGCAGCAGATTTATCGAAAAGAAATCACTGAATCAATTTAGTGGTGGAACGGAAAAAGGATTTTACAACGAAAGAAATTACAGAATCAAATTAAAATTGCTCGAAGAAATCGGGAATCAATCTGATTTCGTTTTTACAAAGGACATGTTGACAGCCAGTTCAATTTCCAATAGAGAAAGGCAGTTTAATTCATTTGAATTTATTTCTGATTTCTCATATAAGCCGTATAACTTTCTTGAAGTTGGATTTAAGTTTTCTTTTGGCAGCGGAAAAGATACAAAGCCTGCGGAGCCCACAATTATTGCTCAAAATGCTCAAGGTGTGAGAATTAATTTTTCATTCACTGGAAACGGGCGATTAAGTATTGAGGGTGAGCGGACAGAATTAATTATACAAAATATTCAAAATAATATTCCATTCGAAATAACACGAGGAAATTCCAATGGGAAAAATTATTTTTGGAGTGTGAATTTTGATTATAAAATTGGGATGTATTTGCAGACAACATTAAGTTATAATGGAAGACTTCAAGGCAAATCTGATATTGTGAATTTATTAAAAGCGGAAGCGAGAGCTTTTTTCTAATGAAAATAGAATCTTATTTGGTAGAGGCACATATCGTAAAAATTGTTGATTCAAAATTAGAATTCTTACTTTTGAAGCGTGCCGAATCGGAAAGTTATCCGGGGATTTGGCAGATGGTGACCGGTTCAATAGACAATAATGAAACTGCTGTGGAAACAGCTTTAAGAGAAATCCATGAGGAAACTTCATTGACACCGGATAAATTTTGGGTAGTACCAAATGTAAATTCATTTTATTCAGCAGAAGATGATGAAATTTGTT
>PFVB01000191.1 GCA_002790395.1 Ignavibacteriales bacterium CG_4_9_14_3_um_filter_34_10
AGCCGGAAAAGTTTATGAAGGAATTCCTGAAGATGACCCGCGAAATCCAGCTACTATTGCCGATAATGTTGGCGATAATGTCGGTGACGTAGCCGGAATGGGCGCAGATCTTTTTGAATCATATGTCGGTGCAATTATAGGGACAATGGTTTTAGGTGCTGTTTTTGCTGGCGAGCAAGTACCCGAATTAAAATTAGAAGCCGTGATGCTTCCTCTTTTTCTAGCAGGTGCAGGAATTATTATTTCAATTCTTGGTACTTTTTTCGTTAATGTTAAAGAAGGCGGAAATCCTCAAAAGGCATTAAATCTTGGCGAATTTTCTGCTTCAGGAATAATGATAGCTGCCTCATATTTTATTATTAAATATACATTACCAGAATCATGGAGTTTTGAAGGCTTTTATTATACAAGCAATGGAGTTTTCTTTGCAACAATAATTGGTTTGGTTGCAGGCGTTCTTATTGGAATGATTACAGAATATTATACGGGAACTGATTACGCTCCCGTTAAAGGTATTGCCAATCAGTCTGTAACCGGCGCTGCAACAAATATAATTGCAGGCTTGGGAGTGGGAATGATGTCAACGGCAATTCCGATTATTATTTTATCTCTTGCAATTATCGGAGCTTTTCAATTAGCAAATTTATACGGTATTGCTATCGCTGCTTTGGGAATGCTTTCTACAACCGGAATTCAATTAGCTGTAGACGCTTATGGACCTATTTCAGATAATGCCGGTGGAATAGCAGAAATGGCTGAGCTTCCAAAAGAAGTAAGAGAAAGAACTGATAAATTAGATGCAGTTGGAAACACAACAGCTGCAATAGGGAAAGGATTTGCAATTGGCTCGGCGGCTTTAACTGCACTCGCATTGTTTGCCGCTTATCGAACACAAGCAGATATCAAATCAATTGATTTAACTAACCCAATTATTATGGGTGGATTATTTATTGGAGCTATGCTGCCCTTTTTATTCTCAGCTTTAGCAATGGGAGCGGTTGGAAGAGCTGCAAAGCAAATGATTATCGAAGTCGGAAGACAATTCAGAGAAATAAAAGGATTGAGAGAAGGAACCGCAAAAGCTGAATATTCAAAATGCGTAGAAATTTCAACCAAAGCTGCTATTAGTGAAATGGTTTTGCCCGGAATTATGGCTGTTGCTGTTCCTGTCGCAATCGGTTTTATCAGTAAAGAAATGTTAGCGGGATTATTAGCTGGAGTTACAGTAAGTGGTGTTCTGATGGCAATATTCCAATCCAACGCAGGCGGCGCATGGGATAATGCAAAAAAATCAATTGAAGGCGGAATTGAAATCGACGGCTTTAAGTACGGGAAAGGTTCAGAAGCTCATAAAGCTGCCGTTGTTGGTGATACTGTCGGTGATCCATTCAAAGATACCTCAGGACCTTCGATTAATATTTTAATTAAATTAATGTCAGTGGTTTCATTGGTTATTGCACCATTGATAAAATAGATTTATATTTCGTACCAAATTTAAAAACCCTGCTCCTAAATTCGATAATTAGGTTTTTAGGGGCCTCAAAAAAGTCCATAGGGAGGTGACTTAATGAAAACAAATCATTATGAGAGTGTTGTGATTTACAATGCTTCTCTCGAAGATGAACAAATCGATGCTGCTGTAAAACGTATCTTGGAAATTCATAAAGCAAATGAAAGTGAAATTCTTGATATAGATAAGTGGGGCAGAAGACGTTTGGCATATCCAATCAAAAATGCAAAAAGTGGTTATTATGTTGTATACCGCTTTAAGTCTAACCGTGATTTTATTGCAAAACTTGAAAGAGCATATCGTCTTGATGAAATTATAATCAGATATATTACAGTTTCGTTAGATAAAAACGCTCTTGAATTTATTGCAAAATCTAAAGAAGCAAAATCTGCTGTAGAAAGCACAGAAGTTAGCGATCAAAAACAAGAATCAAACGAAAGTTCAGTATCAAAATAAGTTAGAATGGAGGATATGTAATGGCCGATTTGAAAATGCCTGAATTGAATAGTGTTATTGTTGCAGGAAATTTGACTAAAGACCCTGTGTTCAGAGAAACATCAAATAATACTCCTGTTGTAAACTTTCATATTGCGGCAAACAGACGATACAAAGACAGCTCAAACCAATGGCAAGAAGATGTTTGCTATGTTGGTGTTGTTGCCTGGAATAAATTAGCAGAAAGTTGTCGAAACAGATTAAAAAGAGGCAGTGCAGTTTTAATTGACGGCGAGTTACAAAGTCGTACATTTAAAACCGATGAGACAAAAAGTAGAACTATTGTTGAAATTAAAGCTAAGAGAATTCAATTTCTTAACAAAAATTCAAAAAATGATAGCGATAAATTAAGTGTCGAAGATGTTGCTGTTAGTGAAGATAATTCTATGGAGGATTCCAGTTATGAAGATAATTCATTCGATAAGTTTCTAACTGATGAGGAATCTGATTTATTAAACGGAAAAGCAAGCAAATAAGTGAGGAAAAATGAAAACAAAAAGAATCAAAAGAGTAATTGAAGATTATATTGACTATAAAGACTCAAAAAAACTTCAAAAATTTATTACAGATCAGGGGAAAATAATTCCTCGAAGAATCACAGGTTTGAGTGCCAAACAGCACCGCGAACTTGTTCAAGCAATTAAACGTGCAAGACAAATTGCTATTATGCCATATATATCAGAAGCTGTTAAGTAGGAGGAAATAGGAAATGAAGGTAATATTAAGAAAAAATTATGACCAGCTTGGAAAAGTTGGGCAGGTTGTAAATGTAAAGGAAGGTTTTGCACTAAATTTTCTAATTCCGCGAAAGATTGCATTTCTTGCAACTGAAGGAAATATCAAAGCATTAGAAGAAGAGAAAAAGCAAATTTCCAAGAAAGCAGCAAAAGAGCTTGAAGCCGCTCAGAAATTGGGTGTCGAGTTAGAAAAAGTATCTGTCACCATTCCGGTTAAAGTTGGTGAAGAGGATAAATTATTTGGAACTGTTACTGCTCAGATGATAGCGGATTCATTGAAGGAAAAAGGTTACGATATTGACAAAAGAAAAATTGAAATAGCAGAACCGATAAAGTCACTTGGGATTTTTGATGTTCCTGTTAAACTTCATGGTGATGTTACAGCTGTTGTCAAAACTTGGGTTGTAAGAGAATAATTTGTTATTAATTAACATATTTCAAAATAAAAATTAAGACTATAATGAAAGAGTTCAGATTTAGAATATTTATTATTTTGGCTTTTGTTGCTTTAAGTGTCTATCTACTCTACCCGACTTTCACTGATGTTCAAAATTCAAAAAAGATTGAAAAAAATCTTGCTGATAAAAAAGTTTCTCTCAAAACAAAGGGAAATTTTTCCGATAAAGAAATTGAATCGAAATTACGATTGATTGAAGACAGCTTAATCGTAGCTGATCCATCAATTAAAGACAATCGTGAAAAAAGAGTAAAGTTGGGATTGGATTTACAGGGTGGAATGTATTTGGTAATGGAAGTCAACACGTCAAAGCTCTTAGAAAAACTTGCCAAAAATCCTGATGAGGAT
>PFVB01000210.1 GCA_002790395.1 Ignavibacteriales bacterium CG_4_9_14_3_um_filter_34_10
TCAAAGTCAATATGCTGCAGCAATTCCGATTTTTATAAGCCGTGCTCTAAAAAGTCAGGATATAATTATTTATGGTAAAGGTGACCAAACCAGAGATTTTATTTTTGTTAAAGATGTTGTGCATGCCAATGTTCTTGCAGCTCAAAGTCAAATTAAAAATGGTGTTTTTAATGTAGCAACAGAAAATACAATAAGTATAATTGACACTGCAGAATTAATTATAAATCTGACTGGCTCGAAAAGTAAAATTGTTTTTGAAAACGAAAGACCGGGAGATATCAAGCACAGTAGCGCAGATATCAGCGAAACAAAATCAACATTAAACTTTAATCCGAATTTTTCATTTGAACAAGGATTGAAAGAAACAATAAATTATTTCAGGAAAAATTTATGAAAAATATTTTGATTGTATTTACAGGCGGTACTTTTTCAATGCATATTGACGAGGCAACTGGTGGTGCGGTTCCGCATTATCATGGAAATGAATTGCTTGATAAAATTCCGGATGCCAACAAGATTGCAAAAATTTCTTTGTTCGAATATGGTATGTTTCCCGGCCCACACATGACTCCTGAAAAAATGTTTGACCTCTCGAAGAAAATAAATTCTTTTGTCCAGGATGATAATGTTGACGGAATAATAGTTACGCATGGAACTGACACGCTGGAAGAAACAGCATATTTGCTTGATCTGACAATAAAAATTCACAAACCGATAGTTGTAATCGGAGCTATGAAAACAAGCACAGAGCCTGATTGGGACGGGGCGAAAAACCTTCTTGATGCAATTCATATTATCAACAATGATAACAGTAAAAATCTCGGAGTTCTTGTTTGTCTCAATGGCGAAATTAATGCGGCAAGCGAAGTTACAAAAACTCATACAGAAGATATTGAAACATTTCACAGTCTTGATTTTGGTGCACTTGGTTTTGTTGACAGAGGAAGGGTAATTTTCAATAGGATGCCAAGAAAACTTGAGCATATAAAAACAGAAAAAATAAATTCAAATGTTGATTTGATTAAAGTTTATGCGGGAATGAATGAAAAGTTTTTTAGATTTTCTGCCGACAGCGGAGTTGATGGTGTAATAGTAGAAGCTCTTGGAGTTGGAAACGTTCCGCCGCAGGCATTTGAAGGAATTAAATATGTTCTTGATAAAAACATTCCGGTAATTTTAACATCAAGATGTCCTGCAGGAGAAACTCTTGATATTTACAGTTATCCCGGTGCGGGAAAGTGGCTGAAAAAAGCAGGTGTGATTTTTTCGGAATACTTAAACGGACAAAAAGCAAGAATCAAACTTATGCTTTGTCTTGGTGTTTCGAAAGACAAAGAAGCTTTGCAAAACTTTTTCAGAGAATAAATCATGAAAAAATTTTTAAAGACAATCAAACCGTGGTTTCCGTCATTTTTGCTTTTTCCGGTAATGGTTTTATTGATATTGAATCAGGGAAAATTTATTCCAATAGTTGACCATATTAATTTGCTTATTCACGAAGGCGGACATGGAGTTTTTAGTGTCTTCGGAAAGTTTATTCATGCTCTGGGCGGGACATTAATGCAGTTAATAATTCCCTCGATGTTTATCGTTTTTAATATATGGAAGAAAAAAAGAATTTCACTTCAGATTGCACTGATTTATCTTGCACAAAACCTGATGAATATCAGCGTTTATGTTTCTGATGCAAGAGCAAAACAATTGCCTTTGCTTGGTGGAAAAAAAGTTTACCATGATTGGGCTTACTTGCTTGGTGAATTAAATTTATTGGAGAGCGATATAATTATTGGGGAAATAATCTTTTTTGTTTCAGTTGCTGTTTTGCTTTTTTCGCTTTTTGTTCCAATGATTTTTAGGGATTATCGAAAAGTGAATATTAATTTAGACTTATAAATATGAGGTAAAAATGGGAAAAATATTTCATGTAATTAAAAGAAACGGAAAAATAGTTGATTTCAACCCATCACGAATCAGCAATGCGATTTATAGAGCGGCTGTATCGGTTGGAGGCAGAGATAAAGCCACTGCAGATAAATTAGCAGAGAAAGTTACAGAAATTCTTTTTGAAAAACATCCCGATAATTATAAACCGCATATTGAAGAAATTCAGGATATTGTAGAAAAGGTTTTGATTGAAAACGGACATGCAAAAGTTGCCAAAGAATATATTTTATACCGTGAGGAAAAGAAACAAAAAAGAAACTTAAATGCCCGGCAGGGAACGCGGCTTTCGGAAAATATTCCTTGGGCAAAAATCTGGCATATACTTGATTGGGCTGTTTCAAATAATATTCATACAATTGATTTAATTAATCAGAAAATTGCAAACGGTGAATTTTCGGAATTGGTTCAATTGTCAGAAAAACTATATGAACACGATGTTGAAACTGCATCAAAACATATTATTGATAAAATTGATAAGCTAAAAATGGTGATGATTACAGGACCTTCTTCATCCGGAAAGACAACAACAACAATCAAGATGGAAGAAAGACTAAAAGCAAAAGGATATAAATTTGTTGCGTTAAATGTTGATCACTATTTCTTTGACCTTGAATTTCATCCAAAAGATGAATTCGGCGATTATGATTTCGAAACTCCGCAGGCGCTTGATTTGGAATTAATCAACGAACATCTGCATTTGTTGTCGGAAGGAAAAGAAGTAAAAATTCCGCACTATGATTTTAAAACAGGAAATAGAATATTGAATCAAACTCCGGTACAATTAAAAGATGATGAAATTCTTTTGATTGACAGTCTGCATGCATTATATCCAAAATTTACCGAAGGAATAAATCCAGAACTAACTTTCAAGGTTTTTTTAGAGCCATTAGTTCAATTAAAAGCAGCAGACAACACGTATGTACAGTGGACAGATATTCGTTTAATCAGAAGAATGCTTCGTGATTCAGTACAGCGGGCATACAATCCGCAGCAAACTTTAGAGCACTGGCATTATGTTCGGGCAAGTGAACTGCGGCATATTATTCCTTACAGCAACAACGCCGATTACATTGTTAGCAGCGGTATGCCGTATGAAATTGCTTTGTACAAACCAAGATTAATTGACCGATTTGAAGAGTGGGAAAAGTTATATCGTGATAACGCTTTGAGGGAAGATGCATACAAACGTGCTTCGCGTGTGCTGAATATTCTTCGCTCTGTTACCGGTGTTGAAGATGATTCTGCGGTTCCTAAAAACTCAGTACTTCGTGAATTTATTGGCGGGAGCGTATATAAATATTAATTTGTAATCGATGATGGGGAGTAAGTCCACTTCCCATCACGAAAAACAATATACTGTTCGCCGTTTAGAACCGGTTTGATAAAAAACAATAGTCCGGATTTTGTGACCGCGGCTTTTAAGTCTGACGAAATAAAACCTGCGTCAATTTCAATCTGCAGT
>PFVB01000236.1 GCA_002790395.1 Ignavibacteriales bacterium CG_4_9_14_3_um_filter_34_10
AAAAATTTTCAAGTTGTTTGAATTATAAATTTTATATTCATCATAATAATATTTGCCGGTTTGCCAGATAATTTGCAATCCAAGCGCTAAAATTCTATCCATGTTTTTAACAACCGCCAGATTCAGATTTCTTGCACCAAGACTTCCGCCAAGTATTAAAATTGTATTTAAGTTAGGTTTTAATCCGAATTTTTCCTTTGATAAAATTTTGTCATTTAATTTTGTTGAAGTTCGGATTGGATTCCCTGTAACAAACAAATTATCTTTTTTTCGGAAATATTTTTTCGAACTTTCAAACGAAAGATGAATTTCATCAGCACGATTTGCCAGCATTCTGTTTGTTAAACCGGGATAATTATTTTGTTCAAGCAGCATAATTTTTGATCCAAGAAAGGATGCAGCCCATAAAATTGGGCCTGAAACATAAGCTCCTGTTCCAATGGCTATCTGTGGTTTGAACTTCAGACAAATAATAAATGATTGAAGAACTGATACAATAATTTTTACTATTATCGACAAATTTTTGAGCGTAAGTTTTCTTGAGAAACCACTTATCCAAATCGACTTAAATTCATATCCGGCACGTGGCACAACATCCGATTCTAATTTCTTTTTTGTACCGACAAACAAAATATTTACATCTGCCTGAATAGATTTAATTTCATTCGCAACTGCAATTGCCGGAAACAAATGCCCGCCTGTTCCGCCGCCAGCAAAAAGGATCCGATATTTAGAGGAAACGTTACTCAAATTTTTCCTCAATTCTATTTGGAACAATATAATCCGATTGAGCAATGCTCACTAATATTCCTATTGATGCTGCAAAGATTATTATTGAAGTTCCGCCATAACTTACAAAAGGAAGTGTTATTCCTGTTGTTGGCAATAAACCGCTTACTACTCCAACGTTTACCAATGCAGTTATTATAATATTAAATGAAACTCCAAATCCAAGCAATTGCGAATATCTGTTCTTAGCTCTTTTTGATATCATAATTCCGACGATAAAAATTGCCAAGTAGATAAGCAGCATTATCATCGCTCCAATGAAACCAAGCTCCTCGCCCAAGATCGAAAAAATAAAGTCAGTGTATGATTCCGGTAGGAATAAATCACTTTGCCGGCTCAATCCAAATCCAACTCCGGTAATTCCACCGCTTCCAAGCCCAATTTTAGCTTGCAGTACCTGGATATTGGGTTCGCTGATTCCCATTAAACCATAATAATACTGAATTACTCTTGCCTTAACATGAGGAAAAGAGAAAAACAAAATTAACGCACTGAGTAAACCAAAAGAAAAAACCCCTAATAAATGTTTCATATTAGCCCCTCCAACAAACAACATTGCAAAAGAAATGAAACAAATTATAACTGCTGTGCTAATATTAGGTTGAAAAATTACAATGCCTGCCATAGTAAAAATCCAAAATAAAAAGTATCTGAAACCTTTCTTAAAATCCGTAATTAAATCGCCTTTAGCTTCAATCATTTTTGCAATGTGCATCATCAAAAAGATTTTTGCGACTTCCGATGGCTGAAAGTTTAAAGGTCCTAATTCAATCCATCTGGCTGCACCATTATATTTTTTACTGACCAATATTGTAGCTATCAGCATTAGAATAATAAAGAGAAGGAGATGTTTGCTGTACTTTTTATAAAAACTGACAGGAATCAATGAAATCATAAACATTCCCGCAATTGCCAAAACAACTTTGACAATATGCCTTTGAAATAAATAATAATAATTATGAAATCGCATTTCACTATATGTCCCGCTTGCACTGAAAACAATGAATGTTCCAAGCAGCATCAAGCCCACAACCAGTATTATTTCCAATCGTAAAAGTGCTTTCATCTATAACCTTCTCACTGCTTCTTTGAAAACTTTCCCGCGGTGTTCGTAATTATCAAACATATCAAAACTTGCACATGCTGGGGAGAGCAGAACAACATCGCCTTTGTCGGCTTCTTTGTTTGCAGCTTCAACGCAGTCTTTCAATGACTGTTTGTATTCGACTTCTATTATGTTTTTGAAAAACTCGTAAACTTTATTTGCTGAAGAACCAATTGCATAAATTTTCTTCACATTTTTTCTAATCAGTTCTTCAATCTGCCTATAATCATTCCCTTTATCTTTACCGCCAAGGATTAAATAAATCGGACTATCAAAACTTTTCAAAGCAAACCAAACCGAATCCACATTCGTAGCTTTAGAATCATTATAAAATTTTATTCCGTTAATTTCTCTAACAAATTCAATTCTATGCTCAACGCCGGGAAATGAATTAAGTGATTTTTCAATTGAGGAGTTATCGCACCCAATCAGCTTGGCAACAATTACTGCCGCCATTGCATTTGCAATATTATGTTCGCCTTTGATTATAAAATCACCGGTTGCTGCAACCTTTTCCTTTTTATTATCATCCACAAAGTAAATTTTATCGTTTTCCCAATAGCAGCCTGAATCAACTTTATGTCTTAATGAAAAAGAATATTTTTGGGATTTAATTTCATCAACTTGAATACTCGGATCATCAGCATTAAAAATAAAAATATCATTAGTTGATTGATTCTTTGCCGAGGCTAACTTTGCTTTTTTATAAAGTTCTAAATTGTTTTCATATCTATCCATGTGGTCAGGAGTAATATTCAATAGAATAGAAAACTTTGGTTTGAAATTTTTGATGTGATCCAATTGAAAGCTGGATGTTTCTAAACTCACAAATTCATCATCTTTGAGAGCGTAAACAATTTCAGAAAATGCAACGCCAATATTACCGGCAGTAACACATTTTTTATTAGACTTATTTAAAATATAAGAGATTAATTCTGTGGTAGTTGTTTTCCCATTCGTCCCGGTAATGCTGATTACAGTTGCCTTGCAAAACCACGAAGCAAATTCAACTTCACTGTAAATTTTTGTGTTTCGCTTTTTGGCTTCCATAATCGCGTATGAATTTTCAGGAACGCCCGGACTGACAATCATAAAATCGCAATCGAATATTTTTTCGGAGTGCTCACTGACTTCGTATTCAATTTTTAATTCATCAAGCACAGCAAGATTTGTTTCTAATTTTTCTTTGGAAGAACTATCAGAAACAAATACAACAGCTCCAAGTTCTTTAGCCAGTTTTGCAGCAGTTAATCCGCTTCTTACAGCACCGATTATCGATATTTTTTTATTAATTATTTCCATTACCTTATCTTAAATGATGCAAGACTGATTAATACCAAAATGATTGTTATTATATAAAATCTCATTACAATTTTCGGTTCTTCCCAACCGAGAAGTTCAAAATGATGATGAACAGGTGACATCAAAAAGACGCGTTTCCCTTCGCCATATTTTCTCTTCGTGTATTTGAAATACAATCTCTGAATAATTACTGAAGTTGTTTCCATAAAATAAATTCCACCAAGAATTGGCAGCAAAAGTTCTTTCTTGATGAGTATGGATATAATTCCCAAAGCTCCACCAAGCGCCAATGAACCTGTATCACCCATAAAAACTTGTGCGGGATAAAAATTAAACCAAAGAAA
>PFVB01000109.1 GCA_002790395.1 Ignavibacteriales bacterium CG_4_9_14_3_um_filter_34_10
CTGATACGCAGCGTGATTTAATTGAACTATCAAACGAAAATATGCTTATTGCATTACGCGATGCTATTTTTTATACATTGTTAGTAATTCTGTTTTTCTTAGGAAACTTTAGAGCAATTATTGCTGCCGCTTTTACTATTCCTATGGTTTTCTTTTCAACAATTGCTGTTATTTGGTTAATCGGTGGAGACCTTAATCTAGTAATTTACACTGCTATAATTCTTGCACTCGGAATGTTAACGGATAACGCTGTTGTAGTGCTGGAAAATATAGAGCGGCATCTAAACGAGTTAAAAGAGGATTTACAAACAGCAATTAACCATGGGACAAAAGAAGTTGTCGGGCCAATATGGTCAGGCACAATTGCAACTATTGCAATCGTATTTCCGTTAATGTTCATCGGCGGTTTCCCGGAAAAAATATTTCAACCGCTTATCTTTACTTTAATTATTGCTTTGTTAATTTCATTCTTCCTTTCAATTACATTCATCCCAAAATTGTTAGAAGCTTTGTATAAAAGAGGAACCAGCAAAACAAAAGTTGAACTTTGGTTCGATAAAGTATATAATAAAACAATAGGAAGTTTAGTCGAGCCGTATGTAAGTGTAATTAAATTTTCAAACGGCAAAAATAGAATGTGGCGCCGTGTTATTCTTACACTTGGCGTGGTTTTAATTCTCGTTCTTAGCTTAAAAGTAATTATGCCAACAATCGGAAAAGATGCAATGCCCCCGATGGATACAGGAATAATTAAAGCGCAGGTAATGTTTAGTTCGAACTCTACTGTTAACAGCGCTGAAACAAAATTAGAACCATTTTTAAAATGGCTTCATCAACAATCATGGGCAACAACAAGCTCTGTTGCTTTGGGAACTGAAGCTGGTGTATTAAGTCTTGGCAGCGGAAATTTACCGGCTGAGGCAACTATTACTATTTATTGCGTTAATCGTTTCGATAGAGAAATAAATATATGGCAGATTGAAGATATCATACGTGATAAAATTTCTCATCTTGAAGGAATTAAGAAAAATGATATCTATGATTTCGGCGCTACCTCAGTATCTACAATTAAAGCAACATTGGATGTAAGATTAAAATCACCAATGGTAGATGGTCTTGCTGAAAAATCTTATCGGGTAAAAGAAGCATTAAAAGAAATAAAAGGACTTACATCAATATCCACAAGCTGGGATAAAGACTTTAGTGAAATTGTTCTTAACATTGATGAGAATAAAGCTTTGAGTTATGGCATAACTCCTTTTGAAATTGCGATGCAAATTCCGGTTCGAGGACAAGTTGTTGGACTTAACGCTGATTATCAATCTTTGAATACGCAATTAGTTCGTCTTTATCTAAAAGGTAAGTTTGGCGAAAATGAACAAACACTAAGACTATTACCAATACACACTCCTATGGGTGAAATACCTCTCGAGCATCTTGCGACAATTTCTAAAAGTTTAACCTTTGCAAAAATTGAACGCGATAAAATGCTTTACAGCATTGACATAAATGGATATCGTGCTAATCGTCCGGTAAGCCATTTAACAGATGATGCTGAAGCATCGTTATTAAATATTAAGAATGACAATGATGTAATAATGACTCAAGAAGGAGATATTGCACAGATAGATGATAGCTTTTCTCGTATGACAAAAGCTATTGGCTTGGGTATAATAATTTTAATTATGGTTCTTATTTCAATTTATCGTTCAGTAAAAATGTCTTTCATTATGATTGCCGTTCTGCCGCTTGCAATGATTGGTGCGGCTTGGGGAATGTTATTATTCCATAAACCGAGTTGTATGCCGAGTATGCTTGGGATTTTATTGCTCTTTGGGATCATAATTAAAAATGCTGTTTTGCTGATTGACTTCTATCAAAAATATAAAGAAGGTGGTGAAATTCCGTTTAATAGTGCAATAGAAAGTGTTCGTGTTCGTTTCCGTCCGGTTATGATGACGGCTTTCGGCACAATTGCCGGAATGATTCCAATTGCACTCGAGCAAGCAGTTGGATTGGAAAGATTAAGTCCCTTAGCAGATGTTGCAATTGGTGGATTGTTAATCGGTACTTTGCTAACATTAATTTACGTCCCGATGTTTGCATATATAGTTGATACAAAGAAAGAGAAAACAAAACCGATTACTGAAATTGGATAGAATTTTGATTAGAGAATAAATGCCTCCTCTGGATTAAGAGGAGGCAAATTTTATTTATTGTAAATTATAAAGGAGAATTGTCATGGCAGTCAAAAAAGAATACTCGAAAGACAAAGTAACTTGCAAAGTAACTTTTACTTTGCCAAAAGAAATTGCAGAACAATTTGAAGAAGTTGCTTTAGTCGGTGATTTCAATAACTGGGATCACAAAGCTAATTTGTTCACCAAAGAAAAGAACGTTATAACCATTGAATTGGAAGCGGGTAAAGAATATCAATTCAGATATTGCGGCGGTGGAGTTTGGTTGAATGAATCTGAAGCCGATAAACATGTGCTTAATCCATTCGGTGATTCAGAGAACAGCGTTGTTGTTTTATAAGAAGTAGAGATCTCTGAATAATTAATTCTGATGGTCATGCGAAGAATAAAATGACGAAGTAATTCAAAAGCGATTAAAGAAAGTGGATCGATTTACTTTGTAGAATTTGCAATGACATAAAAAAATTATTAATTAATGGGGTGATTTATCATTAATTTGAGGTGTTAAAATGGGATACAATAAATATCAATCACTTGTGAAAGAATTATTCTCTCTCGCCGATATCCAAATTAACGGCAACAACCTCTGGGATATCCAAATTCACGATGAAAGATTTTATAAACGCGCAGTAACAGAGGTTGAGCTTGGTCTCGGCGAATCATATATGGACAATTGGTGGGACGTTGAGAAACTTGACGAAATAATTTACCAAATTATCCGTGCTGATTTACAAAACAAAGTTAAACATAATCTTAAAGTTGCTCTTCAACTTGCCGGATTTTATTTAATAAATATGCAGACAAGGCGCCGGGCTTTTATTATTGGTGAAAGACATTATGATTTGGGTAATGATCTTTTCCAGAATATGCTTGATAAAAGAATGAACTATAGTTGTGCATACTGGAAGAACGCAACTACTTTAGATGAAGCTCAGGAAAACAAACTCGATTTGATTTGTAAAAAACTTTATCTCAAACCTGGAATGCGTGTGCTTGATATCGGTTGCGGCTGGGGTGCTTTCGGAAAATACGCTGCTGAAAAATATGGAGTTGAAGTAGTTGGACTTACTGTTTCAAAAGAGCAAGTTGCACTTGGAAAAGAATTGTGCAAAGGTTTACCGGTTGGATTTAGATTGCAGGATTACAGAGAAGTGAATGAAAAATTTGATAGCATAGTTTCAGTTGGAATGATTGAACACGTTGGATACAAAAATTATAAAGAGTATTTCCAGATAGCAGAAAGAAACTTAGAAGGAGACGGACTATTTTTACTTCATACAATCGGTGAAGTTCGTTCTACGAAAAACACGGATGCATGGACGCATAAATATATT
>PFVB01000110.1:0-635 GCA_002790395.1 Ignavibacteriales bacterium CG_4_9_14_3_um_filter_34_10
AGATTATTATATCACTCTATATTAGAAGTTAGTCAGAGGTAGTAAGTATCCGCTATCGCTATATATTAACCCTATATATAGTATCTTTTAGAGTTGATGACCGTCACCTTATAATGAAGAAATTATCCTTTTGTACAGATCTGGACTACCATTCTTGTAGGTTACAACCTTACATTTCAAAGCTAAATTTACTAAAATTAGCCTCAAATATAAAAAACTTGCAAACTATTTGGGATGTGGTGTATATTCAGGGCAAAACAAAAGTTTGATACTAAAGTTATTGTCTATAATTAACAATATATGACATACCTTATACTACCCCATGAAGTAAAACCATTAGTTGAAAAGCTACGAAGACTTTGGGTGTTTTCAGAAGATGAAATGCGAGGAAAAGATTTTCAAACGAAAAAAACGACTTAAGACATATCATCCTTCTCCAGATTACAAGTGCTACAAATAGGATAGTTACTTCGGTATTAGGACAGATTGACAGTGGCTCATTTTATAACCTTGAAATGCTTTTAAGACCTCTGGTTGAGGGGTTAATCAACTATAAATATATAAAAGAAGATGTAACACAAATGAGGGCAAAAGCTTTTATTGTTGACGACATCAGAAGTAGATTGGTAAATATT
>PFVB01000110.1:721-3431 GCA_002790395.1 Ignavibacteriales bacterium CG_4_9_14_3_um_filter_34_10
TATCTCCGGTACTCAATGCAAGTGCCTCTGAAATGTCTGTCTCGTTAGGCACTGTATTTATTTTAAATTCAGTGGCACTAATTATATTTCCAATCATTGGTCATTTACTTCATCTGACGCAAAATCAATTTGGTTTTTGGGCTGGCATTGCCATTCACGATACAAGCTCAGTAGTTGGCGCCGCAGCTAAATATGGTGATGCAGCTTTGCAAATAGCTACTACTGTTAAACTTGCACGTACATTGTGGATTGTTCCTATTGCCTTTGTTACTTCAATTTTATTCAAGAGTAAAAGTTCTAAAATTTCTTTTCCCTATTTTATTTTATTATTTCTTGCTGCTTCTGTTGGAAGAACTTATTTACCTTATATTAACATTAGCGGGATTTCCAGTTCCATAGTTTATTTTGCAAAAATCGGTTTAACAATAACACTTTTTCTAATCGGGGCAGGACTTTCTAAAGAGGTACTAAAAAATGTTGGCGTTAAACCATTGATTCAAGGAATACTTCTTTGGATAATTATTTCTGTAAGCTCATTATTCGTAATTATTACTACAATTAAATAATATCAAACAGATAGGAGAAAATTTTATGAAAAATATCAAAAATTATTTTTTCATTTTGTACATAATATTGTTAGCATTTCCAGGTTTTAATTTTGCACAAGATACAATTTATGTTTATGGACCCGGAGGACCAGCTCCGGCAATGAAAGATGCAGCAGACCTTTTTGGGAAAAGTACAGGTATCAAAGTCATTGTTACAGCAGGTCCAACTCCACAATGGTTAAATAAAGCAAAACATAATGCCGATATCATTTACAGTGGTTCGGAAAATATGATGACTGACTTTGTGAATGCTCTCGATGGAAAAATTGTTGACTCAGATGTGCAACCATTATATATCAGACCTCTTTCGCTATTAGTTCGTCCGGGTAATCCTAAAAAAATTAGTGGTATAAAAGATATTCTTAAAACAGGGGTAAAGATTCTTGTTGTTAATGGCGCAGGATTGACCGGTGCTTGGGAAGATATGGCAGGTCGAAAGGGCGATCTAAAAACTGTAAAGTTGATACGTAAAAACATTGTTAGTTATGCAAAAAATAGTGCAGAAGCCAAACAGCAATGGATCAATAATCCAGAAATTGATGTTTGGATAATTTGGAATATCTGGCAGGTATCGAATCCCAATTTGGCTGATGTTGTAAGTATTGAACCCGACTATGCAATTTATCGTCCTACAGATGTTGTTCTGACAACTTTAGGGAAAACAAAAGACACAGCTAAAAAATTTATTGAATATTTAAATTCCTCTGATGGTGAAATGATTTTCAAAAAGTGGGGATGGACGAGATAATTTTTTTTTAATAAATAAGAAATGAATATTAAAACATCATAAGGATTTTTTTATGCTCACAATTTTAATTTTAATTTTGGGTTTTTTGTTTGGCAGTATATTACAATACGCTAAACTTAACAGATATAATACCATTAGCGGCTTAGCAACAATTGAAAACTTTGCAGTTGCTAAAGCAATCGCAGTTGCAATTGGTACCGGAATAATTTTAATCAATATTGAAATTGGTCTTGGTTTAGCTTCATATCATATCAAGCCGCTTATTTTAGGTGGAGTGATTTTAGGTGGATTTATATTTGGGAGTGGTATGGCAATTTTGGGATATTGTCCGGGAACGCTGCCCGTTTCATTAGGTGAAGGTTCGTTAGATGCTTTGATTGGAATTATCGGCGGTTTATTTGGTGGATTGATTTACACTTTAGTATTACCATCAATACAAGGAATATTGGGACCAGATTTTGGGACAATTTCGCTCAATTCAATAATTGGTAATAATTTTATTTTTTACTTTTTGGCTATTATTCTTGGTGCGTTGTTTATTTGGATTGCATTTTTAATTCATAAAAAAGAAAATGTAAAAGACTTAAAATGGTTATATGCAGGAATTGCTCTTGCAGTTTTGGATGTAATTACTTTTTCAACTGTGGTTACAGATAGACCAATTGGAGCTTCAACAACTTATCCATACTTATGTGATTATTCTTTTGGATTAATACACAATAACTATTTTGAAAAAATACAAAAACCCGGAAGTTGGGAATTGATTTTCCTGTTTGGGGCTTTTTTATCAGCTTTAATTATTTCAGTTGTAAAGAAAGAATTTAAATTAACTTTAATACACAGCAATTGGAAAAAATATAAAGGAAGTTCTCCATTCAAAAGAATTCTTTGGTCATTCATTGGTGGATTTATTTTAATTATCGGAGCTAGAATGGCTGATGGCTGTACAAGTGGTCATATTCTTTCTGGCGGAATGCAACTTTCAATTAGTAGTTTAATTTTTGCAGTTTTTGTTTTTATAGGACTTTTAGTAACCGGGAAATATTTTTATAAAAAAAATTAATCGATGGAAAAAAATAAAAATCATTGGTACGACGGCTGGTTTTATGATGTTTTTATTGCCCCAAATCAGGATAGATTATTTGCTCTGATAAAAAATTTAATCGAAACCAATTCTTCTGTTGTTGATGTTGGCTGCGGAACAGGAAGATTTTCCTTCTCAGTTGCAGATAAAGTTTCACAAGTAGTTGGAATAGATTTATCTAAAAAAAATATTGATAAAGCAAAAAAAACTCTTTCAAAAAATCCAAACCAAAAAATTTCTTTTCATCATACAAATCTTTCTGATCTCTTA
>PFVB01000217.1:0-1041 GCA_002790395.1 Ignavibacteriales bacterium CG_4_9_14_3_um_filter_34_10
GGACCATTCTTTCCGTCATAAACATAATCAGTTGAAACATGAATAATGTGCGCATCGCTTGTAATTGCATAGTGAGCCAGATTTTCAACTCCAGTTACATTGATTTTCCATGAAAGCTCGCGGTTTGTTTCGCAGCCATCTACGTTTGTATATGCAGCAGCATTTAATATAAAGTCCGGATAAAATTTTTTAATCAGCAACTGCACATCTTTTTTGTTTGCAATATCAATTTTAGTATAATCAACTTCCGGAATGAAAGAGCTTTCTTCTGCAGATGCACAATTAATTATAAAATCACTTTTGCTTTGAAAATAATTTACAAGCCTTTGCCCAAGCATGCCGTTCGAGCCAATAATTAGCAGTCTTCTTTTATTCATAATTTAATTTTAAGTCCTTTTTAAGATTACTATAATTTGAAATTTCGTTGTACGAAGTTATAATTCCTGCAGCTTTATTTGCAAGCGTTAATGATTTTTTAACATTGGCTGAGCATGAATAATAATACGAAAACATAGCACCAAAAATATCTCCGCAGCCGACATGATTAACTGAATCTATTTTAATTGCAGGCACATCAATTTTCTCAATTGACGTTTTGCTCATGTAATATGCTGCTGAACCTTTGCTGCCTTTGGTAATTAAAACAATTTTCACTCCGTATGAAATTATTTCTTCTGCAATTTTTTCTTCTCTGTCAAAATCCGAAAGTGTGAGAATTTCATATTCATTCGCCTGAATAATATCAATTGATTTCAGCCACTCTTTACTATCAGGAATTTTTCTGAAATACCGGATATTGTTTTTGTCAATTCCTCTGCTTAGACTATGGACATCAAAATAAATCAATCCGTTTGTCTGCGATTTTATAGACTTCAATTCATCAGCCGTGAGTTCAAATCCAGTAATCATATTTACCAGTATTATATCAAATTTGTCTAATTCAAAATCATTTGGTAAAAAAATCTTTTGCGTCAAGTGGCTGAATTTTTCCTTCCGTTCTTTGTCGGGATAAATTGTTAATTCCACCTGCGGAATGTTATC
>PFVB01000217.1:1058-4370 GCA_002790395.1 Ignavibacteriales bacterium CG_4_9_14_3_um_filter_34_10
AATAAATTTCTGAAAAATATTTAAAGGTTGCCAAATCATAGTTTGTTAGCAGTGTAATTAAATCCTGTTCTTCTTTAATATTCAGCAAGCCAAGAACTGAATAGAAAATTCCCCCGGGACGAATAGTTTTGCTTTCGCCCGATATAATTGTGTCTAAAACAGAATGACCGATTAAAAGAAATTTTTTTGACATTTACTTTGTTACTTACTGTAAGCTTTAATTTTGATAAATTAATATAAGAAATATAAAATTTATTCTTCTCAGGAGATTGGAAAAGTTATGAAAATAGGAATTACATGTTACCCCACTTATGGTGGCAGCGGCGTTGTTGCTACGGAATTAGGAAAGGAACTTGCAGCAAAGGGTCATCAGGTTCATTTTATAAGTTATGCTTTTCCTCACCGCCTGCAGCATTTTGTCGAAAATGTTTTTTTTCATGAAGTCGAAATCAGCAACTATCCGCTTTTTGAACACAGCCTCTACGGGCTTGCTTTGACCAGCAAAATGCTTGAAGTAATTAAATATGAAAAACTGGATTTGCTTCACGTTCATTATGCAATTCCGCATGCAACAAGTGCATATTTAACAAAACAAATTTTGAAAAAGGAAAACTCGGATATAAAAGTAATTACAACTCTTCACGGAACTGATATCACTTTGGTTGGATTGGAGCCATCTTTTTTGCCTTTGGTAAAATTCAGCATCGAGGAAAGTAACGGCACAACTGCAGTTTCACGATTTCTGAAAGAAAAAACTTTGACAAACTACAATATTGAATCTGACATAAAAGTGATTAATAATTTTATCGACACGGATTTGTTTTCACCGATGCCAAATGAATTGCTGCGAAATAAAATAGCGCCAAACGGAGAAAAGATTTTAATTCACACATCCAATTTCCGTCCTGTTAAACGCGTTCCTGATACTATTAAAATATTAACTGAAGTAAAAAAAGAAATTCCGGCTAAACTTGTTTTAATCGGAGATGGACCGGAACGTTCTGAATGCGAAAGACTTGTACGTGAAATGAATTTAGCAAAAGATGTTTTCTTTCTTGGCAAGCAGGATGTTTTACAGGAAATATTAAACATTGCAGATATCTTTTTGCTGCCTTCACAATCAGAAAGTTTTGGATTGTCTGCATTAGAAGCAATGTCCTGCGGTGTTCCTGTTGTCTGTTCAAGTGTTGGCGGACTTCCCGAATTGGTCAGACACAATGAAACCGGCTATATTGCTGAGTTTGGTGATACAAGCAGAATGGCAAAATATGTAATTGATTTATTGACAAACGACAAAAAGTTTAATGCATTTTCAAAAAATGCCCGACTTCGTGCCATCGAGCATTTTGATAAAAAGATTATTGTTCCTCAGTATGAAAAATATTATGAAGAAATTCTCAATCAGGATTAACAGTTGCCTTACCGATTGAATAATGTGTAAAACCGGCTGTTTTTGTTAAACTTGGGTCGTAAATATTTCTTCCGTCAAAAATCACTTTATTCTTCAGCAAAGTCTTCATGATTTCAAAATCGGGATTTCTGAACTCGTTCCATTCAGTAAGAATAAGCAGTGCATCAGCATCTTTCAGTGCTTCATATTCAGATTCAACATATTGAACTTCTTCTTTGATATATAACTTTGCAACTTCCATTGCTGCAGGGTCATAGGCTTTAACTTTAGCTCCCAGCTTTACCAACTCACGGATAATATAAATTGACGGTGCTTCCCGCATATCGTCTGTGTTTGGTTTAAATGCCAAACCCCAGATTGCAAAACATTTTCCCTTAATTTCATTATGAAAATGTGAGAGCACTTTTTTAACAAGTACAAGTTTTTGTGCTTTGTTTATTTTATCAACCAAAGTAAGCAATTGCATTTCTGAGCTATGTTCAATTGATGTTTTTATAAGTGCATTAACATCTTTGGGGAAACACGAACCGCCGTAACCAATTCCGGGAAATAAAAATCGTTTCCCGATTCGTGTGTCTGTTCCCATTCCTTTTCTTACCAAATCAATGTTGGCTCCGACTTTCTCACAGAAATTTGCAAGCTCATTCATGAATGTAATTCTCATCGCCAGATATGAATTGGCTGCATATTTTGTGACCTCAGAGCTTTCCGGATTCATTTCAATAATTGGATTTCCCTGACGAACAAATGGCTCATATAAAATTCTCATCTTCTTAAAAACATCCGGAGAATTAGCACCAATCACAATTCTGTCAGGTTTCATAAAATCTTCTACTGCAAAACCTTCTCGTAGAAATTCGGGATTTGAAACAACCTCAAAATTATTATCAACATACTTTTTAATAATCTTTGAAACTGCCTGACAGGTCCCAACAGGAACAGTACTTTTATTAACAATTATTTTAAACGTGTTGCTTTTTGCCTCAGCTAAAATTTTTCCAATATTTTCCGCAACACTGAAAACATATTTTAAGTCAGCAGATCCGTCTTCGCCCTGCGGAGTGGGAAGACAAAGAAAAACAACTTCAGATTCAAGAACCGCATTTTTCAAGTTGTCTGTAAATGAAAGTCTTTTTCGCTCAATATTTCTTTTGAACAAAAGTTCCAAGCCCGGTTCATAGATTGTTACTTCATGATTTTTAAACTTCTCTAATTTTTGGGGGTCATTATCAACACAAATTACTTCGTTACCCATTTCCGCAAAACAAGTTCCCGATACCAAACCGACATAACCTGTTCCTACAACAGCTAATCGCATTATTCCTCCTCGTTATTTTTATAAAAAAAATCTTTGTTAATGTCTTTGAAATTCTTCCCAAGTAAATCTTTTTCTGATACAATCATTGAATTCACTTTCCAGTCAATCAACAAATCTTTATCGCTATAAATTATACATCGTTCACTTTCTTTGTTATAAAAATTTGTGCATTTGTAATGAAATATCACTTCATCAGACAATACTGAAAATCCGTGTGCAAATCCGGGTGGAATCCAAAACTGAAATTTGTTATCGCTGCTAAGTTCAACTGAAAAATATTTCCCGAATGTCGGTGAACCAAAACGAATATCAACTGCGACATCAAGAACTTTTCCCTTTAGAACAGAACATAATTTGCCTTGCGCAAAATCGCCAACCTGATAATGCAAACCACGTACTGTTCCGTAATTTGATTTGGAAATATTATCCTGCACAAATGAAAAATCTATTCCAAGTTTTTCGTATTTGATTTTATTGAAACTTTCAAAAAAATAACCTCTGTCATCATTAAAAACATCGGGCTTAATAATCAGCAAATCCTTTATAAATGTTTTTTCAATTTCCATATTTCCTCAATATTTTT
>PFVB01000053.1 GCA_002790395.1 Ignavibacteriales bacterium CG_4_9_14_3_um_filter_34_10
CTTCGGCTTCGTAAATCAATTTTGCAACATGCAGAAGTGCTTTTGAGGGAATACAGCCACGGTACAAACAAACACCGCCGGGATTTTTTTCCATATCTACCAAAGTAACCTGCATACCCAAATCAGCAGCCAGAAATGCAGCAGCATATCCGCCCGGTCCACCGCCAATTACAACCAACTGAGTTTTTACTGACATAATTTTCCAACCATTTGTTTTTAATTGTTTCAAACATAATAAAAAGTCATCTTTGTTGTGTTTTAAATAAAAAAAAGTCCCTCAAAAAGGGACTTTTAAAAATAATTTTTAGTTTAGTTTACTGTTTAACTTCCTTTTCAACTTCTTCGGGATTAAGTGCTTGCACAGTTTCAACAATTTTCCCGTTCTTTAATTCAGCTGCGATTCTACCTGCATTTGTTACATTTTGCAGGATTTCAAGAATTCCTTGTGAGGCTACAGATACAGTTCGATTACTTGTTTGATCAAACAGGAAACTGCCTTCCAAACTTTCCATGTTTCCATCAAATGCAGCACCAACTATTTCAGCGTTTTTATTGATAACTGCGCTTCCTGAATTTCCACCAACAATATCGTTTGTGCTTATAAAATTTAATGGCGTTGAAGGATCAAAATCTTCACTTGGATTTGACCATCGCTCCGGTAAATTCCATGGATATTCACCGTTGTTTGAATAATATCTATCAAGCATTCCGTAGAAAGTCGAGAACAATGGTGCAACTGTTCCGTTATATTCATAACTTTTCATCATACCGTCACTGATTCTTAATGTGAAAGTTGCATCAGGAGGAATTGAAACTCCGTACACTTCATACAATGCTTGTCCAAGTTGATCTTCAAGTGCAGATTCTGTTGCTTGAATTTCATTTACTTTTGCATCAAGCTCTTTTACTCTGTCACGTGTACTTAGAATAATAGAAATAAAAGGATCATCAGAAGATAAGATTGCATCCGGCCCTTTTCTGATTAAACTCAGCACACCTTCTTCAGACATAATTGATGATTTCGATTTTACAAAATCAACAGCTGCATTTCCTCTTTTGCCTCCTGTAAATTTCTTTGCAGTTAAATCTTCCAAGCCCATATTTAATGTAATAATATCAGCCTGAAGACGAATCTTTTTCATCTCAGCAGGCACATCAATTTTTTCAGGAAAGATGGAAACAATTGTAGAGTCAAGATTTTTCTTCTGATATTTTGATGAGCGGCTTTCTTCCGAAAGTTTCATCTGTTCTGCATATTCAATCAAACTGTTTGCAACTTTAAAATAAACAGGTGCGGACATTGGATTGAATTTGTATGCACTTCTTTCAGGTGCTGTCATTCTTAATTCTGCACGTGTTCTTTCAAATCCTTGCCAAACATGGCCATATTTCTCTGCCAATTTTGGATTTGCCATAACCTTGGACTTAAAATCTTTTTCGAATGCTTTTTTCCTTGCCATAAATATTGGATCAATTAATGTTTTATACATTCCAATATTTACTTTCTCAGAGTTTGTAATCATAAATAATACATTCTTAATTTCTTCAGCTTTATCAGGATATTCCTGCATAAGTTCGTACATATTATCTACCATTCCTTTCAGCCTGAAAGCTGAATTCCGGAAAGTAAAATCGCGGTAAAATTCAAGCTGAGCAACAGTTTTAAGTCTTTGTGTATTTCCCGGGTTTCCAACAACAAACAAAGGTTCGCCGGGTTGAGCCCCATATTCAGAAAACTTGAAATAATGGTCAACTTTTAATGGTTCCCCGTTTTCGTCATAAGCTCGCATGAAAGCAAAATCAGCGCCATATCGTGGATAAGTAAAGTTATCAGGATCACCGCCCCACAAGCCCATGTCAGACTCGTTTACATAAACTGCACGGATATCATTATATCGTTTGTAACCATACAATGAAAATTTACCGCCACTATAAAGACTGGTAATTTTGCAGATCAATCCTGTTTCCTTTGTGTAATTTTCTTCAAGTTCTTTGATTTTCTTTTTCTTCAGTTCTGTACTTTCTTTTGGGTCTTTTCCCTGATTGTATGCTTTTAATACTTCATCGCTGACATCAACAATTAAAGCTAATTGGTCAACAAATAAATCCGGAACTTTTCTTTCCTCTACTAATGACTGAGCATAGAATCCATTATTTTTAATGTTTTCACCTTCATTCTGAAATCTTTCAGTAACAAAATCAACACAATGGTGATTAGTCATAATCAATCCGTCTTCGGAAACAAAAGAAGCTGAACACCAGTTTGCAAATTTCAATGCAGATAGACGAACATCATCAAGCCATTCCTGACTAGGGCGGAATGAATATTTATCCTCAAAATAATCAAGAGGTGCATTCTCAAACGTCCACATTTTTCCTGTATCAAATTTCTTTGCTTTGACTGTGTCAAGATCAAAATGTTTTGGATAATAAATACTGCTTTGGCTTACCTGGTTTGATGAACAGCCCAATATAAAAAGAGCAAGTATAAATGAAGATAAGTAGTACTTAAGTAGGTTTTTTGTTTTCATTTTATTCCTTCAAATGTTGGAAATTTTTCTAATGAAAGATAATAATTAGTTGTAAGATAATTAAATGAAATTATAAGAAATGGCAATTTAAATCATTCGTTTTTCCGATCTGTCAACTGCTTGTGGCTGATAAAAGTATTTTTTTATACAACAATGAGTCTGTCTGTTTCAGGCAGGATTGTCATCCTTCGATAGGCCTGATTTTGTCAGGTAAATTATAGAATAAAACTTTAGATCTTTCCTTGTTATCTGATTTTTATATGAAGCTCTTTCAGTTGTTCTTCACTTACAAAAGAAGGACACTCATCCATCAGCGACATTCCGCTTGCTGTTTTTGGAAAAGCTATTACTTCGCGGATGGAAGATTTTCCCGCAAGTAACATTGCAAGCCTGTCAAATCCGAATGCGATTCCGCCATGCGGCGGTGCACCGTATTTGAATGCATTCATTAAAAATCCAAATTTCACTTCGGCTTCTTCATCAGAAATTCCAAGTGTCTTGAACATCAGCGACTGAAGTTCGGCATCATGAATTCTGATACTTCCGCCGGCAATTTCGTTCCCGTTTAAAACCAAATCATAAGCCCGTGCATGAACTTTTGCAGGATCTGTTTTCAGCAATTCAATTTCTTCAAGTTTTGGTGAAGTGAAAGGATGATGCATTGCATAAAATCTTTTTGTTTCTTCATCCCACTCGAGCAGTGGAAAATCTGTAACCCAAAGAATTGCCGGTTCTGCATCTTCTTTAATCAAACCAAGCCGCGAAGCCATTTCAAGCCGCAAATTGCCCATGATTGAAAGAGCTTTTAATTTTGCACCAGATAAAATAAATACCAAATCACCGTTCTCGGCTCCAAGTGATTTTATAATTCCCTGTTTTTCTTCTTCAGACAAAAATTTTGAAATCGGCGCTTCAAGTGAATTATCTTTTACTCTCATCCAAATCAATCCGCCGGCACCAAGTTTTTTTACAAACTCTGTCAATACATCAAGCTGATTTCTTGTATATTCTCCGCAACCTTTTGCAAGCAAGCCTGTAATAATTCCGCCTGTTTCGACTGCTTCTTTAAAAACACGGAATTCAGAATTTTGAAAAACAGAACTTAGCGTCACCATTTCCAATCCGAAACGCAAATCAGGTTTGTCGCTTCCGTATTTTTCCATGGCTTCATCAAAAGTCAGTCTTTTTATTGGTGTGCGCAAATCATAATTTTTTATTTCTTTGAACAATGTCTTTACAAAACCCTCCATGATTTCATAAACATCTTCAACATCAACAAATGACATTTCAATATCAATCTGTGTAAACTCGGGCTGTCGGTCAGCCCGCAAATCTTCATCGCGGAAACATTTAACAATCTGAAAATATCTGTCGAAACCCGAAACCATCAGTATTTGCTTATACTGCTGCGGTGACTGAGGCAAAGCATAAAATCTTCCCTTATGAAGACGGCTTGGCACAAGAAAATCGCGTGCACCTTCGGGAGTACTTTTCATTAAAACCGGAGTTTCAATTTCAACAAAATTGTTTGAATCAAAATATCGTCTTGCAATGAGATACATTTTATGACGAAGCAGAATATTATCCTGCATCTCTTTTCTGCGAAGATCAAGATACCGATATTTCAACCGCAAATCTTCATTCACATCAATATTGTCTTTTATCTGAAAAGGTGGCGTGATTGCTTTATTAAGAATAATCAGTTTATCAACCATTACATCAATTGTACCTGTCGGAATTGCAAGATTCTCTGTCCCTTCCGGACGTTTGCGAACTTTCCCTTCAATTGAAATAACATATTCGCTGCGTAAATCTTTTCCTGTTTCATGCGACTCAGAATTATATGATGGTTCAAAAACAATTTGAGTAATGCCGTATCGGTCACGGAGATCAATAAAAATCACTCCGCCTAAATCTCTTCTTGTATCAACCCAGCCATTTAGTACGACATGCTGACCTATATTTTCTTCGCGTAATTCTCCGCAAGTGTGTGTTCGTCTGTTAAATTTCATTGGATTTTCTAATATTGTTAAAATTTGTGTGCTAAAATACTAAATATTGATTAGCTATCAAAAGTTGTTTATTTCACCTGTCAGGCGTGCACTGATAAACAAGAATCATATTACTGCAGATTTTCATTCTGAAGTCCGAAATCATTATTTTGCAGCAGTTAAAAAAAATTATGTTGAGATGAAATCAAAATTAGCTGTGGTAGCAGCAAGTGGCGGAATGGATAGTTGTGTGACTGCTGCAATTGCAAATCAAAAATATGAACTTGCACTTGCTCATTTTAATTATGGGCAGCGGACAGAAAAACGTGAGTTGAAAGCATTCAACGATATTGCAGATTTTTATAATGCAAAACATCGACTTGTGATTGACTTTTCTCACTTTGCAAAAATCGGTGGCTCATCTTTAACCGATAAATCAATTGAAGTTACAAAAGCAGATTTATCAAGTAAAGAAGTTCCGAATTCATACGTACCATTTCGCAATGCAAATATTTTAAGTGCCTGCGTAAGTTGGGCAGAAGTGATTGGCGCAGAAGCAATTTTTATCGGTGCAGTTTATGAAGATGCAAGCGGTTATCCTGATTGTCGTCCCGATTTTTATTCCGCATTTGAAAAGATGATTGATATCGGGACCAAACCTGAAACAAAAATTAAAATTGAAACACCAATTATAAATCTTTCCAAAGCTGAAATAGTAAAAAAGGGAATTGAACTTAATGCACCGTTACATTTAACATGGTCATGTTATCAGAATGAAGATGAAGCATGTGGAGTTTGCGATAGTTGTGCATTTCGTCTTCGCGGCTTTCAGCAAGCAGAAATTGAAGATCCAATTCCGTATAAAGTCAAACCAAAGTATAATTTATAATGTAAAGTGTATAATGTAAAATGGAGAATGAGAATTATTCTATAGATTTAATTATGAACTTGATATATAATTAATTATCTAAAATGAAGGTTCAATTATGAACGAAAAACAAAAAATACTTATAACGTTTCCAAATCCAAATACGCAGAGAGATTATACTATTATTCATGTTGCACCGGAGTTTACTTCTGTTTGTCCTGTTACCGGTCAGCCCGATTTTGGTACAATCACTCTCGAGTATATTGCTGATAAACTCTGTGTTGAATTAAAATCATACAAGTTTTATCTGCAATCATTCCGTAATGATGGAATTTATTTCGAAGCTGTTACAAACAGAATCTTAAATGATTTGGATGAAACTCTGAAACCACGTTATATCAAAATTACAGCTAAATTTAATACACGTGGCGGAATCTATTCAGAAATTATTGCAGAAAACCGCAGAAAAAAATTAAAGAAAAAATTCATCTGACCTCAGTTAACTCAACAACTTTAATAATTGTACATTATTCATTATAAATTTTACATTAAAAAGGAGTTAACATGTCAAAACAAAGTTTGAAACACAGTTGGGCTGAACCTTACAAAATCAAAATGGTTGAGCCAATAAAAGTTACAACAAGAGAATACCGTGAGAAATGCGCTAAAGAAGCCGGTTACAATACTTTCTTATTAAAGAGTGAAGATGTTTATATTGATTTGCTTACCGATAGTGGAACAAACGCAATGAGCGATTATCAGTGGGCAGGATTAATGATGGGCGATGAAGCTTATGCTGGAAGCAGGAATTTTTATTACCTGTGGGATAATGTAAAGAAATTTTATGGACTGCCATATTTTGTCCCGACACATCAAGGTAGAGCAGCAGAGCACATGATTTCTAAAATTATGATTAAGCCGGGTGATTATGTCCCCGGAAATATGTATTTCACTACAACAAGATTACATCAGGAACTTGCAGGTGCAACCTTTGTTGATGTTATTATTGATGAAGCTCATGATCCAAGAAGTATGCATCCTTTTAAAGGAAATATTGACTTAAAAAAATTAGAGGATTTAATTAAAAAAGTCGGCGCAAATAAAATTGCTTATGTCAGCATGGCCGGACCGGTTAATATGGCAGGCGGACAACCTTTCTCAATGGCTAATCTTCAGGATGTTTATGAATTGACAAAAAAATATAAAATAAAACTTTGGTTCGATGGAACACGAGCTACTGAAAACGCATACTTTATAAAAATGCGTGAAAAAGGATATGCGGATAAAACGATTGCACAAATCCTGAAAGAAATCTGCTCATACTTTGACGGAATGTGGGTCAGTGCAAAAAAAGATTTAATGGTAAACATCGGTGGTTTCATTGCAACGCGAAACAAAAAAGTTTTTGAGGAAGCTCGGAATCTTGTTGTTGTTTATGAAGGACTTCATACTTACGGCGGATTAGCCGGACGCGATCTTGAAGCTATGGCACGCGGACTTGAAGAAATGGTAAAGTTTGAAAACATAAGTTCTCGAATCGGACAGATTGAATATTTCGGCAAACAACTCGAAAAATATTATGTGCCGCTTGTTTATCCATTTGGCGGGCATGCAATATTCCTCGATGCAAAACAATTTCTTCCTCATGTAAAACAGGATTTCTTTCCGGCACAAACTTTATCGGCGGAAATTTATGTTGATTCCGGTGTGCGTGGAATGGAAAGAGGAATTGTTTCTGCAGGAAGAGATTCAGAAGGCAAAAACCGTTATCCGAAGCTTGAACTCGTACGACTCACATTTCCCCGTCGTGTTTATACGCAGTCTCATATTGACGTTGCAGTTGAATCAATTGCTCAGGTATTTGAAGACCGCAAAAAAATTAAAGGAATGAAAATGATATATGAGCCAAAATATCTGAGATTTTTCCAGGCTCGGTTTGAAAAAATCAAATAGTTAGAGTTTATTTAAATGCCAGATTCAATAACAATTAAAAATAATTTTTTGGCAGCAAGGGAGGAATTGTTCAGTAATTCTTCTCTTATTAAAAATTCATTTGAATTCTGTGTTCAATATAGTCTGCTTGTCGAAGAATTTATTTATAGATCAATCAAAAAATTAGAGGGCTCGATTGTACTTGCTTCTTCCGGTAGTTTCAGCCGGCGGGAACTTTCGCCATACTCTGATATTGATGTTATGTTTATTGTTGAGTCTCTTGATAACTATAAAGATATTATTCAATCCACGGTTACATATTTGTGGGATTGTGGATTAGAAGTCTCTCATACGGTTCGTGATTTTAATGACATTGAGGATATTGAAAAAAATGATCTTCAATCATTAACTCAATTTTTTGAAACCCGATACATAATCGGCAGCAGGCAAACTTACAAAAAATGGAATACTGCAGTAGTCAGTTTGTTTGATGACCAGACAAAACATTCGCAAATAAATAACCTGATCAGCGATATAAAAAACAGACATCATAAATATGGAACTTCTCCAAAAGTGCTTGAGCCGAATGTGAAATTTTCTTCCGGAGGTTTGCGGGATTTGCATTCTCTTGAATGGATTTATTGTCTTGTGGGCAAATCTCTTATCAATAGTCAGCATGAAATTACTCAAACAGAAATCTTTATTAAAAAACTGAGAGACGAAAATTTTCTTTCAGATTCCGGCGCACAAAGACTTATAACCAGTTACCAATTTATTTTGAGTGTAAGAAACCATCTTCATCTTTTGCACCGCCGCAAAGTTGACAGATTGGAATTCAGCGATCAGGAAATGATTTTCGCATCATTTGATTTTAAGAATGTAAATATTTTTATGATGAAGTATTTTGAATCATCCAATGTAATCAACAGGTTCTGTTGGACAATGCTTAAAAGTTATGAAGAAAGTATTTCTAATCCTCTGCCTTCTGATTTATCGATAAAGCTTGATGACGATTATAACCTGAAAGGACGAGTAATTAGCCTGGCAGTTAATCGCTCTTTAAATCTATCTGAAATGCTCCGTGCTTTTTATTACCGTGGAATTCATGATGCAAGATTTGACAGAGAATTGAGGACACAAATTATTGAGTCGGTCTTTGAAGCAAATAATTTTAATATCTCTGAAAACTCATCGGTTTTTTTTCGGGAAATCTTAAAGCTTCCTCAGAATGTGGGCAAAATTCTTTATGTGATGAATGAACTCGGTGTATTGGGGGCATATCTTCCGGAATTCAAAGAGCTAATCGGTTTTTTTCAACCAGGGGTTTATCATTGTTATACTGCTGATGAGCATACGTTAATTGCATTGAAAAATCTTGAGGAAATTGAAAGTTCAGAAAATCAGCTTGGAGTAATATTTAACAGCATTAAACGAAAAGATATACTTTTTCTTGCCGTCTTATTGCATGATATTGCAAAACCATTAAGTATTTCCGGGCATGAAATATTGGGCTCAGAAATTTCTGCATCAATAATGGATAAACTTGGATATAATCAATCAGAAATAGAACAAGTAAGATTCCTTGTGTTTCACCATTTAATTATGGAGCAAACAGCGTTCAGAAGAAATATTTATGATGCTGTCACATTAAATAATTTTGCAGCTTTGTTTCCTTCAATTGAATTGCTCGACATGTTATATTTAATTACTTACTCAGATTTATCTGCCGTGAATCCTATGGTTTGGACTAACTGGAAGAGTGAATTGTTATTTCAGCTCTATCGAAAAACACGATTGATGCTCGAAGAAAAAATCAGCGCCGAAGATTTACTTTACTCTGACGTTCAAAAAGCACTAAACGATATGGATGTTGCTTCGGATGAATCAATAAAAAATCACATAGAATCATTTAATGATTACTCATATATTCATTCATTTTCAACCGAAGAAATCAACTCACATATTCAAGAGATCGAACGCGGATTAAATGTTTCGGTAAGTTTTTCTGAAAATAAAGGCGCAACTTTAATTACAGTTATTACAAAAGACTCTCCATCTTTGCTTTCAAAACTATGCGGGGCTGTTTCAATAAATGATTTGAATATTCACACTGCAAAAATATTTACCAGAAAAGATGGAATTGTAATCGACACTTTTTCTGTGACTGATTATCGAACCAATAAAAAAGTTGAATCAATTAAACACAAAAAAATCATTACTGATATAGAACTCGCTGTTTCTAATCAGTTGGCGATTGGAATTGAGTTTAATAATGTCAGGAATAAATGGTGGCGATTTGAAAACAAATTATTCCGACGAAGAAGCAAAATAAAAATCAAATTTGAGGACCACGACAAATACACAATAATTGATGTCTATTCACCTGATTGCCTTGGTTTATTATATCAAATAACCAGAAAGTTAAATGAAATAGGTCTGTCTATTTATTTTGCCAAAATTGCAACAAAATCAGATGATGTGGTTGATGCTTTTTATGTACTTGATTATAATAGCAATAAAATAAGCAGCGACAGATATGAACTTATCTCTGTTGAACTGACAAAATCAATTGAAGAATTATTATAGGTGACAAATTGAATTTTATGAACAGAACAAATCCGATTGGTTTTTTTGATTCGGGAATTGGAGGATTGACAGTCGTAAAATCCGTATCACGATTGCTTCCAAATGAAAACATAATTTACTTTGGTGATACTGCACGCGTGCCATACGGATCGAAGTCAAACGATACTGTGATTGAATATTCGATTCAAGCAGCAAATTTTCTTTTAAGAAAAAACGTTAAACTTTTGGTTGTTGCTTGTAATACTGCTTCAGCAATTGCTTTAAAGGAACTCCGCCGATTTTTAACAATTCCTGTAATTGGAATGATTGAGCCTGGCGCAAAAATGGCTGCGCAAACAACAAAGAACAATAAAATTGGAGTAATCGGAACACGGGCAACAATCAATAACAAAGCATATACAAATGAATTGCAGCGTTTAAATTCAAAGCTAAAAATTTTTGATTCGCCTTGTCCATTATTTGTGCCTTTGGCAGAAGAAGGCTGGATCAAAAATAAGGCAACAGAGTTGATTGCAAAAGAATATTTACTTCCGCTCAAAGAAAAGGAAATTGATACTTTGATAATGGGCTGCACTCATTATCCGATACTTTACGAAATAATTCAAAAAGTGGTTGGGAAGAAAGTACAATTAATCGATTCGGGTTCACCGGCTTCTTACCTTGTTGAAAATTATCTCAGTGGCAGAGGATTGCTCAACAATTCAAATCAAATCGGAATGAGTGAGTTTTATGTAAGTGATATTCCATCCAAATTCAAGGAAGTGGCTGAAATTTTCCTCGGAAAGAAAATCACTCACATTCATAAAGTCGAACTGGAAGAATTAACAACCGAATAAATTTTTATAATAAAAAAAAGAGAAATAAAATGGCTAATAAAGAAAGCAAAAAAACTTTAACGCAGCGACAAAAAAACTGGATTTACTCAGGAATATTTTTTTCAATTGTATTGCTGCTGTTTGTTCTGAATAACATTAATTCCGGACCCGATTCGGGTCCATATCCACCGTATTATATTGATTCACAAAAGAAAAAACTTAATCTGAATGATTTCAAAGGAAAAGTTGTTGTATTAAACTTTTGGGCAACATGGAATGCCGACTGCAGAAAAGAAATTCGCGAGCTTATAAAAACAAAAGATGAATTCAGGGGAAAAGATGTTGAAATTATCGGAATCAATCTTGATGCTGTAACGCAGGGCGGAATAACTTTCAGCGAAGTAATTCCTTTTATTAATAATGCAAAAATAAATTATCCCGTTGTTGTTGGTACCGATAAAACGATGAATTCGTATGGTGGCATTAAAAACATTCCGACAACAATTATTATTGATAAAGAAGGCAATATTTATTCAAGAATTGAAGGACTTTCAGACCAATCAAAATTAACAGAGCAAATTGAAGAAATTCTGTCAGGAAAATCTGTAAAAGATAAAGTTGCTGCTGCTGAATTTAATCTGCGACAGATTAATTAGTCGAAAGTATTTTTTTTAGGTATTGACCTGTAAAAGAATTTGGGACATCCGAAATTTCTTCGGGTGTTCCTGTTGCAACAATCTCACCGCCATTTTCTCCTGCTTCCGGTCCTAAATCAATTATATAATCCGCACATTTTATCACATCAAGATTATGCTCAATTATTACTATCGAATTATTGCTTTCAAGAAGCATATAAAAACAATTAAGAAGTTTTTTAATATCATCAAAGTGAAGGCCGGTTGTTGGCTCATCAAATATAAACAGTGTGTGTTTCTTTTCTTGCTGGAAGGTCAGATGATAAGCAAGTTTTATTCTCTGTGCTTCGCCGCCGGACAGTGTGTTTGACGGTTGTCCGAGTTTAATATATCCCAATCCAACATCCTGCAAAACTTTCAGGTGTTTATAAATACGGTTATTGTTTTCAAAAAACTGCAGAGCTTCATCTACTGTCATATCTAATACATCAACAATATTTTTATTTTTATAAGTAACTTCTCTCACTTCTTTTTTATACCGGGTTCCTTTACAGGTTTCACATTCAAGATACAAATCAGCTAAAAACTGCATTTCGATTTTAACGTAGCCTTCGCCTTCGCATTCATCGCATCTTCCGCCGGGGACATTGAATGAAAAATATCCGGGCTTGTATCCGCGTGCACGAGCTTGAGGTGTAGTTGCATATAAATCCCTGATTAATTCAAAAGCCTTTATATAACTAATTGGATTTGAACGTGGCGATTTCCCGATCGGGGTTTGATCAATGATTTCAATATTATCAATGTTTTTTATTCCTTCGATATAATCATACTTGCCAAGTGTTTTTGGATTCATTCCAAGATTTTTTGCAATTCCTCCATACAAAATATCATGAATTAATGTGCTTTTGCCTGAGCCGCTCACTCCGGTGATTACCACAAATTTATTAAGCGGAATTTCAACATTGATGTTTTTCAGATTATGTTCTTTTGCACCAAAAATTTTAATTGATTTTGTCGGGCTGATATTTCTTGATTGCGGGATTGGTATTTTCATTCTTCCCGATAAATATTTACCCGTTAAGGATTCTTCCGAATTAATAATATCTGTCAAGTTTCCCTTAGCAACAATTTTTCCGCCATTAGTGCCTGCAAATGGTCCAACATCAATTATATAATCTGCTTCTTTAATCATCTCTTCATCATGCTCAACAACAAGCACAGAGTTTCCGATATCACGAAGCGATTTCAATATTTTTATCAATCTTGAATTATCTTTTGAATGAAGCCCGATACTTGGTTCATCCAAAACGTATAAAGTTCCCATCAAAGCTGAGCCAAGTGACGTAGCCAAATTTATTCGCTGAGATTCACCTCCACTAAGTGTATTACTTAATCTGTCAAGTGTAAGATAATTCAATCCAACATCGTTCATAAATGTAAGGCGCTTAACAATCTCTTGTAAAATTCTTTCAGCAATCGCTCTTTCATATTCACTCAACTTTAGATTCTGAAAATGAGTAAGTGAATTTGACAGTGGTAGTCTTACAATATCATAGATTGACTTTCCATCAATTTTCACTTGCAGAGATTCTCTTCTTAAACGCGAACCTTTGCAAGCACTGCATGTTGTGTAACCGCGATATTTACTCATTAAAATTCTTACATGCATTTTATATTTATTTTTTTCAAGCAGGTTGAAAAAACCATCGATACCTATAAAACCTTTAAATCCTGTTTTGATTAAATCCATTTGTTCCTGTGATAATCTTTCAACCGGAATGTCAATAGGTATTTTATGAAAGTATGCTGCCTGCACTAAATCACGCTGAAACTTACTGTATTTTGCTGTCCGCCACGGTGCAACAGCTCCTTCAAGAATTGACAGTTTTGTGTTGGGAATAATTAAATCCATATCATAATCCATAGTTTTCCCAAAGCCTTCACAAACCGGACAGGCACCGAATGGATTATTGAAAGAGAAAAACCGCGGTTCGGGTTCTTCGTATTTGATACCACAGCATTCATAAAACTGTGTGAAATGTTTCGTCAAATTTGTTTCAGCAGAAATTAATACTAGTCTGCCTTCTCCCTCTTTGAATGCTGTCTCTATTGTTTCAGAAAGAGCCTGTCGGACTTTGCCTTTTTTAATTTTGAATCTTTCAATTATTACAAAAACATTCTCCTTTGATTTGGGAAGTTTTTCTAAGTCAGCAAGTTCGTAAAGAGTTTCATTGAAAAATATTCTTACAAACCCTCGCTTGATTAATAAATCAATTTCTTCTTTGATGCTTCGTCCCTCGTGAGAATGCATTGGAAAACCTATATAATATCTGTCCCCTTCATTTCCGTTTTCCAAAAATTCTGATACCGTTTTCACAGAATCTTTCTCAACAACTTTATTGCAGTTGAAACAATAAGTCTTCCCAATTCTTGCAAATAACAGCCTTAGATAATCATAAATTTCAGTACTGGTGCCTACAGTTGAACGCGGATTTTTCGAACTTGTTTTTTGTTCAATTGCAACAGAAGGACTTAAGCCCGAAATAAAATCAACCTTTGGTTTGTTCATTCTTTCCAAAAACTGACGTGCATAGGAAGAAAGACTTTCGACATATCTTCTTTGACCTTCAGCATAAATTGTATCAAACACCAGTGAAGATTTTCCGCTACCGCTAACTCCGGTAAAAACGACTAATTTATTCCGCGGAATTTCGATATCAACATTTTTAAGGTTATGTTCTTTCGCACCTTTAATAACAATAACATTTTTGATTTTCTTTTGCTTGGCCATGATTTCCAAAATAATTATTAAAACTTCGGCAACTTTTTATAAAATCACCCCGTCTAAAATAATGAAACCGATTACTGATAATTAAACTTTTCAAAATAATATTTTACGGGGGGTAAAATGTTAACAAAATCAGCAATACTTTCGTTTCTTCTTTTTGCAGTCTTTTCAACCAATATCTTTGCCGGAAGCAACAATATGCGGGATATTGAGCAAAATCTTTTGGCAGGTTTAACTTCTGAAAATGAAGGGCTTCGTTTAAGCTGTGCTTATTTTCTTGGCGAATACAAGTCCGAGTCGGCAGTTATTCCTTTAATGAATGCACTAAATACTGAAGATAATATCTGCATGCGTATCATTGCAGCATTATCGTTAATCAAAATCGGAGATGAGCGAGGTGTGTTTCTTGTTCAAAGAACTTCTGTTTTTGATGATTGCGAAGTTGTAAGAAAAATAAGCGAAAGATTCTACCTTGCATATTTACATAACAAATCAAATGATGATGCAGTCATCGAAAATATTTTCGCAAAAACAGATTAACTTTTTTATCGCGGACAAGTATCATGGAATATTTTCTTTGAGGCTTTTCTCTTAAGCCGAGAGAAGCCTCTGATTTCATTTAATAAGAGAAACCGATTTGTCTGATTCCGGATAAAATATTTTAGCAGAATGCAAATCGGTAATTTTTGCGCCAGTCTGAATTGTGTTTATTCCACGCTGAAGATTCCATGAAAAATGAACTGAACCATTATTAAAATCAAATTCAGCATTCTGATTTGTTTCTGAATACAGCATGATAAAAAATTCGGCATCTGTGTTTTTAATCAGCACCGGTTTGTTGGATGAATTAAACTCTTTAACAATTTCTGACAAGTACGGAATTGAAAATTTAACCACATTCGATCTTGCAAGACTTTCATTCCAGAATCTGTCGAGAGTTTTCATTGTGAAAAAATAATTTATTTTCTTCGGATTTTTTATTGAGAACTGAATTGACTTTTTCTTAATCGGAAACAACGCAAACAAATTGTCCACCGAGCATTTCTCACTTTCATAATTTAATTTATAAATCGCAGAATAAAATGCAT
>PFVB01000184.1:0-4617 GCA_002790395.1 Ignavibacteriales bacterium CG_4_9_14_3_um_filter_34_10
ATTTCCAATCCGGATGAAACACGTTTTGAATACCGTCCACCGGATGCCACTGCGAATCCATATTTGTGCATGTCTGCTATGCTGCTTGCAGGAATTGATGGCTTTGTAAATAAGATCGATCCAGTGAAAGAAGGATTTGGCCCTGTTGATAGAAATGTTTTTGATTCAAAATCTACTCACATTAAATTTTTACCACGAAATCTTGACGAAGCTCTTGATGCACTTGAAGATGATTACCAATTTTTAATGCGTGGAAATATTTTTAGCGAAGAATTGATTTCACAATGGACAAAAACCAAAAAGGAAGAGATTAAATCAATCGGTACAATGCCGCATCCTTTTGAATATAAAATGTATTTTACTTTGTAGGCCACATGCCATATTTTGGTGAAATTGCTGCACTGATAACCGCTGTTCTTTGGTCAATTACTTCAATTGTATTTACTGAAGCTTCTTTAAAAGTCGGTTCACTTTTAGTCAATGTGACTCGGCTTATTTTAGCATTTGCTTATTTAACTATTACAATTCTAGTAATGCAATTTGATATCAATATGTCCTTTGCTCAATTTATGAATCTTGCTATCAGTGGATTTATCGGGCTTGTCTTTGGTGATGGATTTTTATTCAAGTCATTTCAATATATTGGTGCAAGAATCAGTATGCTGATAATGGCTCTTGTTCCTGCCATGTCAACTTTGATGGCTTTTATTTTTCTTGATGAAAGGATTTCCTTCGTGGCAGTTGTTGGAATCTTTATTACTTTATTTGGAATAGCAATCGTTGTGCTTGAAAGAGGCAATAAAATTGAGGGTAAAACAAACATTTCTTTTCAGGGAATTTTCTATGGATTTTTAGGAGCAGTTGGACAGGCTGTTGGAATTATTTTTGCGAAACAGGCTTTTATTGATGGTCCAATAAATGGTTTTGTTGCAACTCAAGTTCGTATTGTTTCATCTTTGATTTTCTTCTTACCACTTTTTGTTTTTGTGAAACAAATCAGACATCCGATTAAAATATTTCGATTAGAAACTAAAGCTTTTATTTACACCGGGATTGGTTCCCTTGTAGGTCCATTTTTAGGAATCACTTTCAGCCTTATCGCAATTGCAAATGCCAAAGTTGGTGTGGCTTCAACCTTGATGGCGACTGTTCCAATTATCATGCTGCCTTTAGTTCACTTTTATTATAAAGAAAAATTGAGCGTAATTTCAATTGGAGGTGCAATAATTGCGGTCTTTGGAATTTTTCTGCTTTTTTGTTAATTAATGTTTTTGTTTGTTATTTCCCGAAGAATTTGTAAATCAGGTTTCTTTTTTGGGGCTCTATTCAGTTCATAATTATATACAGCCTGCCCAAGTTTTGCCATAAAAGGAAAAGCAATTTCATCATATTCGTACTTATCATCATTATAAATTTGATTCCTATTTACATGAATTACGGCACTCAATAAAAACTCAACGCTGTTTTCAAAATCAACAACGTATGCATTATCGATAATAAATCCGTAGGCTTCTCCAACTTTATTGAAAATCCTGATTTGATTTGGAATTTGTTCTTTTGTATCACCAAACATGAAAAACTTCACATAACTGTCCCAATAATCTTCATTTTTATATTCTTTAAACTCGGATTCTCTTGGCAGCATAGACATGTATTTATAAAGAAAATCATAATCAGAAATAGAAAGATCAAATCTCTTTGAAGAAACAAATGAATTTGGGAAAAATAATCTTTTCAGCATTTCATGCTGATCTTCAAGTGAAAAATAGTTTGTGTGAGAAAAATTTTTTGGTTCAGTAATTAATTTGTTGCCTGCATAGTAACCAATTCCTCTTTTGAGATTAAGTAAATCGAATTTGAATTCTAATTGACTATATTGTGCGGGCTGTTCATAAATAATGTTTTTCCCATCAAAGAATGTGAATTTATTTGTATGTCGGTTATCTTTTTCAGAATATCCTAAAGCAAGTCTGCTGTTTATTTTTAAGTTCTTGAAGTTTTTATTCCAAAGACTTTGGTTGAATTCTTCCTGTCCGATAAATTCATAAAGACGATTAAATGCATCATTGTCGCTGACTAATAAAATCTTTTTAATATAATTTGCAATCGATGGGCAGTTATTTGAAGATGAAGTATCATAAATAACAAAATGCTGATTGTTAAAAGTGCTGTCAATTCTCAGCGAAGTAAATTTATTTAATCCGCTAATATTTAGTCTGTTTAACTTTTCAAGTGCTAAAATGCAAGCGGGAAGTTTGACAGTACTTGCTGGATAAAAATATTTTTTACTGTCAACATTTACCTTATGAGTTGTAAATATCGGAGCATTACTGATGTCTCTATCAATCTGTGTGTAGATTATCTGAACATCATAGTCGGGATTTGAGATCAATGAATCAAAGTAAGCCTTATTCTCGTTTAATATTTTATGTAAACTGTTCTGTGATTTAATCGGTAATGAAATCGTGATTAATAAAACTACTATCGAAATTATTTGTCTCTTTCCAAAGAAAACATTCATGCTATTTTCCTTCAATCAAACGACTGATATTTTGAATAAACCATTCTTCGTCGAAACCATTTTTAGTTGATGTTTCCTTTAGAAATTCAATCTCCTTTGGATGAAAATGCGAGTCGGCATAAGCCAGGCCTAAACCATCCAGAATAAATTTTCTGGCAATATCTTTATCAAAAAACATGGGCGGTTCTATTTCTATAAATTGATTATCAAGAATTTCATCAATTGCCGATTGACAAAATTTTTTTTCGAAACCAAGCTTTAAACCAACTTCCATTACGTACTTTCTTTCTTCTTCGGAAATTTTCCTGTCTTTTGCTACAATTATTAAAATACCTCTGAAATAGTTGCTTCTATCTAAATAATCTTGCATAAATAACCCACTTTATCTATTCAAAGATAATAAAAATGAAATAATTTTCAGTAAGACTTTTCTGTATAGTTGAAAAACTTTTAATCTTTGTTTTTATTCATTAATTTTGCAACAAAATTCAAATAAGGCTTTTAATGATAACTATGAACAATGCAGAATTGGCAAAAGAATACTTTCGTAAAGCATATAATTGCCAAATTGTTGGTAAAAACAGTGAAGCAATTATAAATTATAAATTGTCGATTCAACTGTCGCCATCGGCAGAAGCCTATACTTTTTTAGGATTTGTTTATGGATTGGAAGGCAGATACGAGGATGCAATCGCCCAATGTAAAATAGCAATTGAACTCGATAAGGATTTAGGTAATCCGTATAGTGATATTGGATTTTATCTTATGAAACTTGGTGATTTCCAAAATTCAGTTGAATGGTTCAATAAAGCAATCAAAGCTTCAAGATATGATGAAAGATATAAACCTTATTTTTATTTGGGGAAAATTTCTGAGAAAAGATGTGATTTGATTAAAGCTGCTAATTATTTCAAAGATTGCTTAAGGCTGAAGCCTGATTATCTTCCGGCAAAGCAAGAATTTTATAGAGTAGTTGCTTCAATGAATTAATCATCAGAGCAGCAAAAAAAATGCTGCCCCAACGATAAAAAATCCACTACGATTTCATTCTCTTTCCACGTTCTTCGTGAATAAAAATCCAGCTTACAACTTTTCCGATATCAAACCTTTCAAAGTTATTCCAATATCTTGCAGTTCGCACATGCATGGAACTTGTATCATCTTTAGGTAAGGAATTTGCTTCTGTCATTATACCTTTTAATCTTTCCTGCCATGCTAATATATTTTCAAGTCGTAAATCAACCCAACCATCCTTTGCCCAAAGATTGATATTTCCTTCTGTGATTTTTAATTTATTCTCCCCTCGGTTTGGTGGTATTTTCATTAGCGAAGCTCTCAATAATGATTTCCCGTCAGGCAACAAAATCGGTATTCCGATAGAAACAATTTCAGAACGAAGTTTGGAATTTGTCTTCAGAATTTCCATCATTTTGGTTTGAAGAACTTTGGCATCCATCAAAACTATATCTTTCATAAATCCGCCGGCTTTTTTCAACAGATTAATTTCATGCAATAATTTTGAAAGTCTCGGTGGTCCTAATAGTTCAAATGCCACACTGTCAACATTATTAATCTTTTCTAATTCATTAAGTTTTTCAACAGCATAGTGCTGCAAAAATCCTGCTCTGTATGTTGGTTCTAAGGTTGCATTATCAAGCGCATTAATAATATCATGACCGGTGTTACCTCCTTTGATTTCAAATATCACATCTTCAGCAATCTCCTCAGGAGTTACATATTCCATTTGTCCCTGTGCAGTAATTGTTTCGAATTCGCCTTTCGAGAAAGTACCGTTCTCACCGGTATCAATAAACACAGATTTAAGATTTTCTCCGGTTGATTTAAAATCTTTTTCAATCTTTAAAGTAAGTTTGTCATTTAAAGGAATTGCTTCATCAAAATTTACATCAAAAAGTTCAATAGGCTTATTTGCTTTTTTTACTTCATCATAGGCAATACGTTTCCAGGCAATAGCAGCGGTTGGTTTTATCTCTTTTGTAATTGGTGCATCTGGAGTTCTTCCCATTAAAAACAATAATAGTGTATGTGCACCGGCAATAGATGATTTACTCAATAAAACTCTTGATGGTTTTTCT
>PFVB01000184.1:4641-8096 GCA_002790395.1 Ignavibacteriales bacterium CG_4_9_14_3_um_filter_34_10
AAACCCATTCCACCTGTGCCGCTGGTTCCTATTTTAACATATATTTCTGTCTCTGCCTGGGACATTGAGGCGTATAAGATTTGAATGTGTCGAATTATCTGAGGGACGTAAAGTGTACAAAGAAGTTTTTCTGTTTCGTCGATTATAGATTCTTTTGCTGAATCAGTTTCAATGGTTTTTTTTATGGTTCTGTAAGTTGTATAAACATCTTGATATGCAATTCCGGTTGCTGAATTGATACAATCGATAATAATGTTTGGTTTGTACTCAGAGAGCAACTTGAATATCGAAGAACTTTTTAGAATTTCATCATTTAATTCTTCCATCGTGTCACTCATAAGAATTTTCCGTTCATCTTTATTCTCAAGTAATTCAAGCCTGTTACGATCCTTAAATTCATTGCGGACAAATATATTGCCCCACCAAGGGACAAAAAAATCTTTTCCGCTATCTGGAAATTCAATTTGTAATTTTGTAACCTGATCAAGAGCTTCTTCTTTTCTTAATGATGTTATAATAATCTGTTTTGGTTTTTGAGGCACTAATTTTCTTGCTACTGCACTTCCAACTAATCCCCAGCCTCCGAGGACAAGTACTGTTTTGTTTTCAATGTTCATTTAAACTCCATAAACTTTTTTATAAGTAGCAATAAATTAAAAGAATCAAAATGAATTGCCAAATGCTCTGTCAAACTTTAATGGAAGGACAAAGTATATTTTCTTTTTCTTATAAATCAGCGAGGTACTTTAGTTAAACCCTTTTAATTTTTATCTTTTTTAATATTTTCTTAATATGACACAGAATTTTTTGATTAAATTTATAACTAATTTTCCAACCAAAATATAGGATTAAATGAAAGTTTGGCTTATTTCTGCGGATATGGGTTATGGACATCAACGAGCTGCAGAACCATTAAAATTTTTAGCTGAAGGGAAAATAATTTCTATCGGTACAGACGATGTCACTTCGATTCGTAACAGGCGGAAATGGGCAAGACTTCAAAACACTTACGAGTTTGTTTCCCGCAATAAAAAATTTTCCTTCTTTGGAAAATATCTTTACAAACTTATGAATTCAATGCAGGCTATTCCTTCATTTTACCCCAAAAAAGACCGTTCAAAAATAAATCTTGCTGTCAAAATTCTTGACGGCTATATAAAAGATGGCTTATATGATAATCTGATTGAACTGGTTTCGCAGAAAAAACTTCCTGTACTTACAACGTTTTATGCACCTGCAATTGCATTGGACTATCATGGCTTTGATGATATTTACTGTGTTGTCACAGACTCGGATATAAACCGTGTTTGGGCAGCAAAAGATTCTTCAAAAAGCAGAGTTAAATATTTTGTCCCTTCTGAAATTGCACAGGATAGATTAAAACAATATGGCATTCCTACTGAAAATATTTTCCTTTCAGGTTTCCCGATTGATATTGATGAAATTGTCTCCGCAACCGAATTGTCAGTTGAAGACAGACTTGCAAAAAGACTGAAAACACTCGACACATTTGGGAATTTTTATAAACTTCATTCAGGAAGTGTTGAAAAAATATTGGGCATCGATCTGAAAAATATAACTCCAAATGACAAGCCGGTAATTTCATTTGCTGTCGGAGGTGCCGGTGCACAGAAAGAACTGGCAAAGAAAATAATTACAGGTTTATTTGATAGACTTCAGGACGATAAAATTAAATTAAATCTTATCGCAGGAATCAAAACAGAAGTAAGAGATTATTTCCGGAATTTAACAGAAAAATCCAATGCGAAAAATACAGAGATAATTTTTGCAGATACGAAGGAAGAGTATTTTTACAAATTCAACAAAGCCATCGGGGAAACTGATATACTTTGGACAAAACCGAGTGAACTTGTATTCTTTGCGTCGCTTGGAATTCCGATAATTCTTGCACCTCCGATTGGAGCACAGGAAAGTTCAAACCGCCAATGGCTGCGGGATGATATCGGTGCGGGAATAATTCAGCAAAAGCCAAAATTTTGCGGTGAGTGGATTGATGATTTTATGAAGTCAGGAAAACTTGCTGAAGCTGCATGGTTCGGATATCTGAAAGTTGAACGCAACGGAGTAAAAAATATTGTCAGAAAAATTGAAAAATGGAGACAAAATGAATAAGAAATATTTGTTTTTATACTTAAATACAGGAGGCGGACACTTAGCTCCTGCAAAAGCAATAGCTGAACAGATAAATAAAAATCTCGAAAATAATATTGACGTGATTTTAATTGACGGTTTTGAAAATGCAAATAAAAATTTCAGGGATTTAATCGAAAAAGGATATAAGTTTTTGCAGAATAAAGCACCATGGTTCTATGAATTTATTTATGCGATTAATAAATTCCCTTTGTTTTCCAAGAGTACGGTAAAAAACATATCAAAAATGGTTTATAAGGATTTTGAAAATCTAATTACAAATGAAAAGCCGGATAAGATTGTTATTTTTCATTCCTTTTTAATCGAACCAACTTTAAATGTCATTGAAAAATTCAATCTGAAAATTCCTGTTTTGATTTTGGTAACCGACCCGATTACTCCTCCTCCGATTTGGTTTTTCAAAAACAATCTTGATTACATTGTCTTTAGCGATGAAGCAAAAAAAATTGCAAAGCAGAATAAAATTCCCGATGAGAAACTAAATGTATTTCCCTTTGCACTTAATGATAAATTTTCGAAAGGAATGTCAGCAAAAGCAATAAAAGAATTTAAAAAATCACATGAAATAAGTACTGAACTCCCAATGATTTTAATTATTGGCGGAGCTGATGGAATTCCAAAAGGGAAAAAGATTGTCAGACAATTAATCAACTCTGAAGTTGAAGCGGGAATTGCGATTGTTTGCGGCAGAAACAAAAAACTGTTCAATAAAATTGCTGAATTCAAAGAAAAGAATAATCTGGAGAATTTAAAAATTTTTGGATTTGTTGATTTTGTTTATGAACTAATGAGTGCCTCTGACATTGTGATTTCCAAAAGTGGTGCTTCAACTTTTATGGAAATTCTGCTTACAAAAAAACTCCCTGTAATCAGCAGTTATCTTTGGGAACAGGAAAAAGGGAATGTTGATTTTATAACAAATAATAATCTTGGTATTTACGAAACTTCTTCCAAAAAGATTGCAAAATTTTGTAGTGAAATTCTTAATGACGCCAAGAAATACAAAAATTACCAAAAGAATATCAGCAGCAAAAAAATTGAAAACGGGACAGAGAAAATTGCAGACTTTATCATCAGTTACAGAGAGAAAAAATGAATCTGCTTGTAATTTCTGATTTGCATATTGGCAAAGGTGACGGTTTCGATACATTCGGATGGAATGAATCTGAGATTATTTCGACTTTAGAGCGAATACGTCTGTTCATGAATATTGAACAGATAATCCTGAATGGCGATATTTATGAACTTATGAAATACAGCAAAGAGGAAATTTATGAGGCTTA
>PFVB01000184.1:8152-15192 GCA_002790395.1 Ignavibacteriales bacterium CG_4_9_14_3_um_filter_34_10
ATGATTTGCTCAATGATTCAGGTGGCATGACTTTTCAAATCACCAATTCAAAAGGGAAAAAAATTCATATTGAACATGGGCACAATGCTGATTTTATGAACGGTACAAAATTGGGGCGACTGTTAAGCAATTTGGGTTTTAAAATTCTGAAAAAACTTACAGCCAATAAGAAATTATTAAAAATCTACAGACAGATAGTTGAATTCGATGATCAAATTAACAGAATCCCAAGACGATATGATTCAGTAAAATACCTTCATTATGCATTAAAACTGTTAAAAGAAAATGACCTGGTTGTTTTTGGGCATACACACAAAATTGAGGTTCACAAAACTTATTACTTAAACAGCAAGAAAAAATATCTTAATTGCGGTTCATGTTCACTTGGCAGATTTCAGGCAGTTGTTATTGACACAGAAACATTAAAGTACGAAACAATCAAGCTGAATAAAAAATCTAAAATCCGGCATTTCTTAAATGAACTTGAAGGCAATATCAGCCTGAAAGATTCTGCAGCAGTATTTCCCCTTATTGAAAAAATCAGCACTAACTGAGTATTTACTATAAATGACTTCTGAATAACTCAAAGAATGTATCATAGTGCTTTGGCACAAGTGCCTCGCAAAGACAATGTATTTTTTTTCTGTCACTCTTCAGTGTTCAGCATCCTTCGACAAGCCTGACTATGTCAAAGGGATTTGAATATGTTTTGACTTCGTCAGGTAAACTCAGGATGACAAGTGAGCAATATTTCAGAACTCTCTATAATTTTTGTATGTTTGTAAAAATTATGGTAAAAAATGAAAATACTTATCACCGGCGGAGCCGGTTTCCTCGGAATTAATATAATCAGATTCCTTCTCAAAAGCGGTCATGAAATCTATTCGATGGATATTGTCGATTTCAACTATACTGATGTTTCAGAAAAAGTAAATGTGATAAACGGTGATATAAGAAATCTGCAGTTAGTCAATGATTCAATGAAAAATATTGACATTGTTGTTCATACTGCCGCAGCACTTCCGCTTTACAAACCTGAAGATATTTATTCAACTGATCTTGAAGGCACAAGGAATTTATTGCAAAGTGCGATTGAAAATCACGTAAAAAGATTCATTCATATTTCATCGACTGCGGTTTATGGTATTCCCGATCATCATCCGATTTATGAAAATGATAAGTTGTATGGCGTTGGCGATTACGGAAAAGCAAAAATTGCGGCAGAAGCAGAATGTCTGAAGTTCAGAGAAAAAGGAATGTGTGTCCCAATTTTGCGACCAAAATCATTTATCGGTCCTGAAAGACTTGGAGTTTTTGCATTACTTTATGATTGGGCAGCAACCGGACATAATTTCCCGATGATTGGAAAAGGAAATAACAGATATCAGTTGCTTGATGTTGAAGATCTTTGCAGTGCAATTGAACTTTGTATTAATCTTGATGAAAAAATTGTCAATGATACTTTTAATATCGGGACAAACGAATTCACAACAATGAAAGAAGATTATCAGGCTGTATTGGATTTCGCAGGATACGGTAAAAAGATTATCGGTCTGCCGGAAAAGCCAATCATATTCATTTTGAAATTTCTTGAAGCATTAAAAATTTCTCCGCTTTATAAATGGGTTTATGAAACTGCTTCAAAAAATTCATTTGTATCCATCGAAAAGGCAGAAAGAGTTTTAGGTTTTATTCCAAGATATTCAAATAAAGATGCATTAATAAGAAATTTTAAATGGTACTTGGAAAATTCGGAATCATTTAAAAATTCATCCGGAATATCGCATCGTGTACCATGGAAACAAGGGATTTTGGGATTTTCGAAAAAAATATTTTAATTTTGCCACGGTTTTTGAACCGTGGCAAGAAAAATTATCTTGATTCTTTTGTTCTTCGGACAGTTGAAATAATAAAACCTGCAACCATTACAAGAACTCCAATCCAAATCAAACTGATAAAAGGCTTTACACTTGCCTCTACTGATAAAAACTCATTTGATTTTGAAGAAGCAGTTGACTGAGATTCACCTATTTTTGAAACCACAAAATTTATTGTTCCGCCCGCAACAAGGCTATTCAGTTTAATTGAAATACCTGCTTCAGGAATTTCTTCAGTCGTATAAGTCTGCTGATTGTTGCTAACTTGCATTTTGGGTTCAATATTGAAATTCTTACCATTAACTGAAACTATCATCCTTGCACCGATGAAGAAATCTTTTCCTTCCTGCATTGAAGCCATTGCATCTTTTGGAAAGTTAAATCTATCAAAAGTGATTTTTACGCCTTCATAATCTGTGCTTTCACCTTTCTGCAATGTTACTTCACTTCCGCTTGACGAATTGGATGAACTGGCATCATTATAATTAATCGGAGAAATATAAAAATCTTTTGTGAACCTGTTCCAAATATCCGGCTCACGCATTAAGCTGTTATTAAATTCAGCAATAAACATAACAGGAGCGATGGTTGAAGAGCTTCCGTCTTTTGCAACATCAATCTTGAAAGCATATTTTTTACCATTTTCAAAAGGCTCATATCCTCTGAAAGTCAAATCATATCCAAGCACATTTTTGGTTTCATTTTTCGGAAGCATAACTTGTTTTGATTCCGAAAAATTTCCGGTGGCAACAACACCAAGCATAAAAAGTGCAATCCCGGCATGGGCAACATAAGGTCCAAGATGTGTTCTTTTTCTGTTAAATATTTTAACTGCAATTTCAATATTTACTACAAGTGTAAAAACTCCTGCAAGAACAAATAGCATTGGAAGAGTTTCAAAAACTTTTCCGAAGAAAATAATTAATGCAGAAAGAACTAAACTTGCAAAAACTGAGATCCTCGAATTTTTCCAAAAATCTTTAGTATCAGTTATTTTCCATTTCAGCAACAAACTTGCTCCATTCAACAAACCAATAATTATTGCAATAGGCAGATTTAATTCGTTATAAAAACTAATTTCAACAGTGCTTCCAAATAGCGGAGCCGAAGTTCCGGCAAGAATTATTATAGCTGACGCAATTAATGTAACTGCACCTGTGAATAGAGCCAGTTCACGTGAAAGAATACTGTCTTCACCCTGAAAATTCTTCTCAAGGAATTTCCATCTGTAAGCAATAAAACCAATTCCAAGCAGTGTAAAAGTTCCTGCAAAAATAATCAGCAATAAATATACTGCCATTCCGGGATCAACAAATGAATGAACAGAAGCATCTCCTAAAACACCGCTTCTTGTTAAAAACGTGCTGTAGAGAACAAGAACAAAAGTCATTATTGCAAGAATCAGATTTGTTTTAACATATCTACCGGCACCTTCATGAGTTGTGGTTTTCTTCTGAATTAATAAAGTATGAATAAAAGCCACACCGACAATCCATGGAACAAGACTTGAATTTTCAACCGGATCCCAGCCCCAATATCCACCCCAGCCAAGGACACCATAAGCCCAGTATCCTCCAAGCATTATTGCGAAACCGAGCACCATCATTCCGGCTAATGCCCAAGGTAATGAATGTTTTATCCAATCTTTATATTCATTTTTAATCAGAGCAGATAAAGCAAAAACAAAAGGAACTGCTGACATTGCAAAGCCAATAAACAAAAACGGAGGATGAATCTGCATCCAAAAATTTTGTAATAATGGATTTAAACCTTTTCCGTGAATAATGAAGTGATTAATAGAAATGCCATTTCCGGAAAGCATTGAATACAAAGCCTGATCCATTTGTACTAATGTCTTATTTGATCCCTGATCCTGAAACATAAAGTTCTGTAAAAACGGCAAGGAAAGGTAAGAAGGATTTATTTTTTCAATCTCGATAAATGCAGGCTCTGTCCACAAATATGTAAATGGACTTTTGAAAATAGGACTAACCATCAGCAGAAGAAAAGAAGTTACCAAAGTAAATATCATCATTGAACGATATTCCAAATCGCCTCTTTTCGATGTGTATTCTAAAAGAACTAATCCAACTATTGAAGAGAATAAAACCCACAGCATAAAACTTCCTTCCTGTCCGGCATAGAATGTAGACATCAATAATCCCAAAGGAAGATCATCACTACTGTAATTATAAACATACTTAAATTGATATTGATGAGTTACTATAGCATTTAGTAGCACAGCCGATGCAACAATTACAGCTACTGCCATTACATGATATCCGACCCGAGCAAGTTTCAATGTATTTACATAACCTTTGGTTGAAAAGTAATACATTAAGAAACTGAATACGCTCGCAATAAGTGCAAGCGTTAATAATATATTTCCAAACATGAAAATCTCCTTACTGAACTATGAGTTCTTTTGCTGTTGTTCGTATTGTGATTCGTATTTTGATGGACATTTGGTCAAAATATCTGAAGCATAAAAGGCATTATTCTGATATTTTCCAGTAACTACAACACTGGTGGAAGATTCGAAATTATTAGGAATCGTCCCATTATAAATAACTTTTAACTCTTTGCCTTTAAAATCTTTTATAAAAAATGAAAAAAGATTTTTATCCATATCAATATGATAGCTTTTCTCTTTCACCCAGCTTCCGGTAGCTTTAATTGTGCCTGAAGTTGAAGCAATATTAGCAAAATCTTCTTCATATTTAATATTAGTTTGAGTGAACAAGAAAGCCATTATTCCCAAAAAGACAATTATAATTAGTCCTCCGAATATATATTTGTTTTTCATCTTACTTCTCCTTTAATTCCTTTTCGATTGATTTTAATCTTTTGTCTGTTGAATTAACAAAGAGAAAAATCCCAATCCAAATTACAAGCACAATAAACAGGACAATATAGATTGAATTTTTCTCAAAAAAAGATACTAAATTTTCCAAACTCACCTCAAATTATTTTTTTTGAAATTTTATCTTTAATTATAATTGATTTATAACTTATTGACCACATCCAGAAATATAAAATAGTAAATGCAATAAGTGATATATAAAATACCAGCTGCATATTTCCATTCATTTTGAAATCCACAACCGGACCAGAGTTATCATCATTAGCAGAACCGGGATGCAAACCGGTCATAATTCTCGGCATAATAAAAATAAAGAAAGGAACAGTGAGAAATGCAATAATTGAATAAACTGCCGAAAGTTTAGCCCGCTTATCTTCATTTTCCACAGCAGATCGCAAAGCGAAAAGCGAACCATAGATAAGAAGTAAAATAAAAATACTAGTTTCCCGTGGATCCCAGTGCCAGAAAGCACCCCACGTAAATTTTGCCCAAATTGAACCCGTGATAGTAGCTAAAATTGTAAATACCATTCCAAGCTGCAAGGCAGCCGCTGATTTTGAATCATCATCCATATTCTGCTTTGCTAAATATTTTATCCCGTAAATCATTGCCATCAAAAAAGCAATTACAGAAAGCCAAGCAGTTGGTACATGGAAGAAAATTATTTTTGCTTTTTCCTCCAAGCCGGGTATAAAAGGGAAGTGATACCAAGCTGTTGGTTTATTTACAATTGGAAACGTTATTCCTGCAATTATTACAAATACCATAAGAACAAAAAGTAAAGATTTCCAGATAATCGATTTCATAAATTATTCATTTCTTTATAGTGTAAAAAAACTTAATTGTATTTCAAAAATAAAGTCAAAAGGTGTTATTTCAAAAGCATAAAAATGCAATTATTATACTCTCATCTTTAGCTTTTGATTCATATTTTTGAACAAGTTATTAAAAAATTCGTCTAATTAAAGAAAAAATGTAATCGGAGAGAAAAATTTTGTCATCCTCAAACCCAATTAAAAGAATATTTGATCTTTATACAAGCGATTTAACGCTTCAGGAAATTGAAAGGTTAATTAAAAAAGAATCAGCTGCTGTATATGAATTTTATAAAAATGAAATCCCATCTCCGGAAATACATAAAAGTAAATTTGTCCGGGGAGTAATTTTTGCCCGAAGTATATTTAATGCATTTCTCCTTAAAATGAATGCTGCAAGAAGAATTTTTTATATCCTTGCCCTCCTCCTTTTTTTTATCGGATATGCAAATCAAAACGGTACGTATTTAATTGTCTCTTTCCTGATTGTGAATTTGTTGCTGGCCTTTGAAATGGCAGATAAATTTACTGCAAAAGATGAATTGGAACTAGCAAATAAAATTCAAACCTCGCTGCTTCCTTCTGTATCGCCCACAAATCCATTTTATGAAATATCTTCATATTATAAATCTGCCAAAGAAGTTGGAGGAGACTATTTTGACTTTATTTATAAAGATGAATCTGATGAAAAACTTTTTCTCGCTATCGGTGATATTTCCGGCAAAGGAATGGCTGCTGCTCTTTATATGATTCGCGTTCAGGCAATTCTGCAGTTTTTGATCAATAATTTTTTTTCACTATCCGAAATAATGATTAATCTGAAAAAGTATTTTTCGAGAAAATTAAGGAAAGAATATTTTTTAACAATTATGCTTTCCTCTGTGAACAATGATGGTAGTTTAACAATTTGTAGAGCCGGACATATGCCGGCATTACATTTCAAAGCGAAAGAAAAAAGGCTTGAAGTCATTAATCCAAAAGGAATCGGAATTGGATTAAATGACAAAGGTGCTTTTGAAAGAACACTTGAGGAAGTTACAATCAAACCTGAAAAAGATGACATAATATTTTTCTATACCGATGGCGTTATTGATGCGATGAATATTGACAAAGTCCAATTTGGTGAAGAAAGACTGAAAAAAGTTATTTCCGAAAAATCTTCTTTTTCATCCGAGGATATGAAAGAATATATTGTGAAATACCTCGAATATTTTTGTTACAATGCATCCCAAACAGACGATTTTACAATGATAATCTTAAAGGCAATATAAACTTTAGTAAATTTTAAATTCTTCCGATTCGGGTCTTAACTCATCATACATTCTTTTCAATGAATTATATGCTGCCTGATTACCGCGTTTCGCAGCCAAACGATATAATCTTTCCGCTTCGGATTTTTGCTGCTTGATTCCAATTCCATTTTCATAGCAAAATCCAAGATATGCTTGTGAAAGAACAGAACCTGAATTTGCTGCATCCATTAAA
>PFVB01000040.1 GCA_002790395.1 Ignavibacteriales bacterium CG_4_9_14_3_um_filter_34_10
TGTCAATTGCCCGCCTTCATCATAGCCAACATATCCCGGAGGCGCACCAATCAAACGGGAGACAGAATGTTTTTCCATATATTCAGACATATCAATTCGAATCATTGCATGTTCGTCATCAAACAAAAACTCTGCAAGTGCTCGGGCAAGTTCCGTTTTTCCAACTCCGGTTGTTCCGATAAAAATAAATGAGCCGATCGGTTTGTGAGAATCTTGTAAACCCGCCCGCGAGCGGCGAATAGCATTTGCAACCGCAATTACAGCATCCTCCTGACCAATTACTCTTTTATGAAGTTCTTCTTCAAGCCGAATCAATTTATTTCTTTCGCTTTCAAGCATTCTTGAAACCGGAATTCTAGTCCATCGTGCAATTACTTCTGCAATATCTTCAGCTTCCACTTCTTCCTTCAGCATTTTTTTGCTTTGTTGAATTCCTACTAATTCATCGGTTTCTGTTTTTAATTTCTTTTCCAATTCATTAATAATTCCGTATCTGATTTCAGCAACCTTTCCGTAATTTCCTTCCCGTTCATACTTATCTGCCTGTGATTTAAAATTTTCAATATCAGATTTCATCTGTCTGATTTTTGAAATTTTATCTTTCTCCAAATTCCAGTGACTTCTCAGCGAATTTCTTTCTTCATCAAGTTCACTTAGTTCTTTTGATAACTCAGTTAATCGCTTTTGCGAATCCTCATCTTTTTCGCGCTTCAATGCTTCACGTTCAATCTCAAGTTGTTTGATTTTTCTCTCTATTGAATCCAAATCTTCCGGCAGTGAATTAATTTCGATTCGTAATTTTGATGCTGCTTCATCTATCAAATCAATTGCTTTATCGGGAAGAAATCTGTCAGTGATATATCTGTTTGATAACTGCACTGCTGCAACAATTGCAGAGTCTGTGATTCTTACTCCGTGATGAAGTTCGTATCTTTCTTTTAATCCGCGAAGAATCGAAATTGAATCTTCTTCATTCGGTTCTTCAACTAAAATGGGTTGAAATCTTCTTTCAAGCGCAGCATCTTTTTCAATATGCTTTTGATATTCATCCAAAGTAGTCGCACCGATAGCATGAAGTTCGCCCCGTGCCAATGCGGGTTTTAGAATATTTGCTGCATCCATTGCACCGTCTGTTCTTCCTGCACCGACAAGCAAATGAAGTTCATCAATAAACAAAATAATCTCACCGTTCGATTGCTGGACTTCTTTGATAACCGCTTTAATCCTGTCTTCAAACTGTCCACGGAATTGTGTGCCGGCAACGAGAGCACCCATATCCAAAGCGACAATATTTTTTGTTTTTAAGTTTTCAGGAACATCACCAGAAACGATTCTTCTTGCAATTCCTTCTGCAATAGCAGTTTTACCAACTCCGGGTTCGCCAATTAAAACAGGATTGTTTTTCGTTCTTCTTGATAAAACCTGCAGCACGCGGCGTATTTCTTCATCTCTGCCAATTACAGGATCAAGTTTATTTGCATTAGCAAGTTCATTTAAGTTGCGACCGTATTTTTTAAGTGCCTGATAAGTTTCTTCTGGGTTTTGGGAAGTAACTCTTTGATTGCCGCGAATATCTTTTAATGCAGCAAGAATCATATTTTTATCAATACCGTTTTCCTGCAGAAGTTTTCCGGCATTTCCTTTGTCATCAGTCAAAGCCAGCAGAATATGTTCGGTGGAAATATATTCGTCTTTTAAGTTGCCTGCTTCTTTTGCGGAATCATCAAGAATTTTTGAAGATGGCTGCGATAAAGACTGATTACCAATTCCTGCACCGGTAACTTTTGGCAATTTTTCTAAAGCCTCGCCGATTTTAATTTTCATTCGGTCAAGATTACCGCCAACTTTTTGAATTATCGAAACAGAAATATTATCATTATCCTGAATCATAGCAGCAAGGATATGATCCGGTTCAACAATCTGGTTGTTGTAATTCTGAGCAATTTCCACGGCATTCTGCAGCGTTTCCTGTGCTTTAATCGTAAACTTGTTAAAATTCATCATCGTATTTCCTCATTAATAATTTTTCAATTAAACAACACAGCAATTTCTATGGTTTCAATAAATCTCCGCTGGGAGAATGAATTAATTTTAATTATTTACCAGCTCATCTGCTATGAGTTCAGCTTGTTTTAATACTGTATCAATTGCCTTCTGTTGCTTGTCCGGTGGATAACCATATTTTGTTAGTGTACGTTTTACAAGTACCATTAGCTTTGCTCTGGCACTTTCACGAATTGTCCAATCAATTGTAGCATTGCGTTTTACTTTATCTGCAATTTCTTTGGCAATAGTCTTTAGAGTTTCATCACCCAAAACTTTTACTGCGCTGTCATTCGTTTCGAGCGCATCATAAAATGCTAATTCATCATTCGACAGTCCAAGGCGTTTCGCATCATCATCTAAGTCTTTAACTTCTTTTGCAATCCTTATTAACTCTTCAATAATCTGAGCAGTAGTTAATAAGTTATTCTGATATTTCTTGATGGCAGTTTCCAGCGGGACATAAAATACTTTTTCTGCGGTGTATTCGTTCTTGTCTTCCGGATCAGCACCTTCACTTTTTTGTGCAACAAGTTTTTGATACTGCTCTTCAAATGCATCGGAAATATATTTCAGAAAGATAAGACCAAGTACAACGTGCTTATACTCAGCCGCATCCATATTCTTGCGGAGCTTGTCAGCAGTTTTCCAGAGTTTCTTTTCTATTGGTTCTTCTTGAGTCGTATTATTTTTTTTTGCCATAAAATTCTACCTTGTCATAAAAGTAATACTTTTTGAAAGATTTTATTTCAAAAACACTCGTTTTAATTTTTCTGACCCAAATTACAAAGCGGCACTTTTAATTGCAAATGTTGGGATAAATATGCTCGATAAAATCTATGGTTTCATCTTCGGCAAAGAGAGTGAATTAATTTTATTCGGCATCTGCTTATAAAACCCTATTTAATTAACTTGCAGTAGCAAAATAAAATTATTTGAGGGAAAATGAGAATAATATTTTTTTTGATGATGATTTTTGTTTCTTTGACTTCTGCACAGACTAAGCGTGAGTTTCGCGGTGCGTGGGTTGCAACGGTTGCCAATATTGACTGGCCTTCAAGGAATAATTTATCAACTGAAGAACAGATTCGCGAAATGTATGTTATGTTCATGAAATTAAGAGATTCCGGAATTAATGCCGTGTTGTTTCAGGTGAGAACCGAATGTGATGCTTTGTACAAATCAAACTATGAACCATGGTCATTTCATTTAACTGGAAAGCAGGGGAAAGAGCCTGAACCATTTTATGATC
>PFVB01000097.1:0-147 GCA_002790395.1 Ignavibacteriales bacterium CG_4_9_14_3_um_filter_34_10
AACCGAAACGTCCATTCACAGCAATTCTTGGAGGTGCAAAAATATCGGGCAAAATTGATGTTATTCAGAATCTGATGAATAAAGTTGATACTTTGATTATCGGTGGAGGAATGGCATATACTTTTTATAAAGCACTTGGTTATGAGA
>PFVB01000097.1:274-841 GCA_002790395.1 Ignavibacteriales bacterium CG_4_9_14_3_um_filter_34_10
TTCACCGTCAGAAGTTGTGGATATAAAGAATATACCTGCCGATAAAATGGGCTTGGATATTGGTCCGAAAACTATTGCAAAATTCAGTGATGTTATTTTGAACAGCAAAACTGTTGTCTGGAATGGTCCTGTAGGTGTTTTTGAATTTGATAATTTTGCAAAAGGAACGGATGCAATTGCAAATGCATTAGTTAAAGCAACTGAGAAGGGTGCAATTACAATTATCGGTGGCGGTGACTCAGCAGCGGCAATTAAAAAAGCCGGACTCGATGATAAAGTGACTCACGTTTCAACCGGTGGCGGAGCATCACTTGAATTTCTTGAAGGAAAAATTCTTCCAGGCGTTGCAGCACTGAACGACAAATAATTTGTAAATAACAGTGAATTTATTTTTTCCTGCTTTTGCATTGCGAGGGCAGGCAAAATTTTATTAGAAACAAAATTGTTATATTTTGGTTAAATGCTTGTATTATTATTTAAATAAGGAACAAAATGGCTTTAGGGGATAGAGATTATTATAGACCATCTGGTTTTGGAGGATTTAGTTTTTTCCCACCAGTTATAAAA
>PFVB01000097.1:905-3715 GCA_002790395.1 Ignavibacteriales bacterium CG_4_9_14_3_um_filter_34_10
CAGGAATGCCAGGATGGTATTTTCTCAACAGATATTTTGCACTCAATCCGATTTTCGGTTTTGATCAGTTTGGACAATCATTCAATTTTCAAATCTGGCAAGTTATTACTTATCAATTTCTGCATGCCGATTTCAGTCATATTTTTTTCAATATGCTAATGCTTTGGATGTTTGGAATGGAAATTGAAAATCTCTGGGGATCAAAAAAGTTTCTTATTTTTTATTTGACTGCAGGAATTGTAGGTGGTTTATTCCAATTGATTTTACCGATTATTTTGGGCGGAAATGCGGCACCTACAATCGGGGCGTCGGGAGCAGTATTTGGGGTAATGGTTGCCTTTGCAATGTTTTTTCCAGACAGATATATTTTTGTTTATTTTCTTCTCCCTGTGAAAGCAAAATATTTAATTGCATTCACGATTCTCATTGAATTCATGATGGTAGGTGAGGCAAGTATTGTTGCCCACTTGGTGCATCTTGGCGGTGCTTTGTCCGGATTTTTGTTTGTTCTTTTCGATAGGAAAATTAAATTTAACTTTGATACTTTGTTCAAACCAAAATCTAAAAAAACTTTTCCAAGTTTTGGCGAAAAAGATAAATCTCCATTTCGAAAACCATTTTCGGGATTTGGTGAAAAAGTGAAAGAAGCTGATTTTTATGATTTGAGTAAACATGCAGAAGAAGAGGAAATCACTCAGGACATGATAGATGGAATTCTTGATAAAATTAGCCGGAGTGGTTATCAGAATTTAACTGAAAATGAAAAGAGAATTCTCTTTGAAGCTTCCAAACGCAAATAGTCTTGCATTACTTATATTATTCCTGCTAACAGGCTGCGGACTTAAAAACGGATTAACCAAACAGGATGCTGCTGAGATTTATGTGCATCTTAAGATAATAGAAGAGCAATACAGAGATTCTGATAAGTTGATTAAAAGCCATTCCAAAAAACTTTTCGAAAAATACAAAACAACAAAACATGATTATCAGAATTTTATTGCAGATTTTAAAGACAATGAAAAAGAATGGAATGAGTTTTTTGAATTAGCAGAGAAGTATTTAATTAAGTTGAAGAAAAAACACTGAAGATTTTTTTTGTATATTTAAACCAAAAAATAGATTTAGGTGATGAATTGAAAGAAGTTATCCAAAGTATTCAGCAACAAATTAAAGATGGTATTTTTACAAATGAAGCTTCAGTAATAAGAGGAATAATTAATCCAATCTTACAAGAATTAAATTGGCCAATAAATAATGTAAGAATTGTTCGTCCTGAATACACGATAGAAAACCTCCGGGTTGATATTGCTCTTTTTCATAATAATCAGCCACATATTTTTATAGAAGCAAAGAAAATTGGTGCTGCTGATGGAGCTGAAAGACAATTATTTGAATATGCTTTTCATGCAGGAGTCCCAATTTTAATTCTGACTGACGGTCCAACGTGGCATTTTTTCTTAACTGCAGGATTAGGAAATTATGGACAAAGAAAAGTCAGTAGATTAGATTTAATTGAGTATGAAGATCTTGATCATCTGAATTCAAAATTTAAGGAATATCTTGATTATAATAAGGTTATTTCTGGACAAGCACAGAAATGTCTTGAATCAGATTACAGGAGTAGGATTCGTGAATTAGAAATAGTTCAAACATTGCCAAAAGCTTGGGGGAAAATTTTAGATGATAAAGACGAATTACTTTTTGAAATAGTTGCTAATAAAGTGGAAGAACTTTGTAATTATAAACCATCTTCAAATACAGTATATGAGTTTTTGACAAATCTTAAACATTATCATTCCGAAATAGAACAACACCAACCGGTAATACAAAGTGATTTAACAAAAAGTAGAATTAAAATTAAACCGTCTGGTAGTTTAGGATTTACACGAATTTTGAATTGTTCATTTGGTGGAATTAATCCGGGTAATCGATGGGCGAATTTGATAAATACAGGAATAAATTTGGCAGTTGGTGCGGGATTTACAATTGAAGATCTTAGACAAAATACGACACTGAATTTAATAAAGGGTGAAGAACACGAAAGAGGCTATAAATTTATTCCAAAAGCTAATTTATCTTATCAGGGAATGGATGCTAACAAAACTTGGGAGAATGCACTTAAAATTGCACAGCTAATCAAAAAAAAGATTTTTGTTGAATTTGAATGGACAAATAATCCAAATGCAGTTTTCCGTGGGAGGAAAGAAATTTTACTTTGGGAGCCTTAATGATTGATAATTCCGAAATATTCTAAAAAAAGCATAATAATTTCGTCCTAATTAATTCTTTTTTTTCGTTCCTATGTAACTTTGTTAGAATTATTCTTTAATATTCTATAGTTATCAAATCCTTGACAGGATTTTTTAAGAATTATAACTTTTTTAAGCCCCGTTAAGGACATAATATTTATAGAAATAAATAGCAATTGTAAAAGTAAGTCCCGTCTGAGGCGAGATAGAAATGCGTTACATAAATGCAAAGAGAAAACATAATTAATTCAATAATAAACCTGGAAAAGTTATTGGAATTATTTATGGCGAAAATAACCATTAATTAATTTTCAGTTTCGCTTTTACAATTCTTATTTCACCGTAACTTACCCGTTCATTAAGTGATTCACGGATTGATTTGATATTTGTAATCCCTTTCTCCAAAGTTTTTTTAATCATATTTATTTTTTCGTGGGGCACTAATGATTTGATATCTGTATCGGGATAAAATTTTATCAGCGACTCGATTTGAACAGAAACAACAGACTCGGAAAGTTTGAGTTTGTTTGCAATCTGGTTTAAGGAATATTTCTGCTTTAT
>PFVB01000123.1:0-8156 GCA_002790395.1 Ignavibacteriales bacterium CG_4_9_14_3_um_filter_34_10
AATTTCAGAATTAACCTGTGCGAATAAATCAATAGTAATTAAACTAAAAAATAAAACTAAAATAATCTGACGATACATTCTCGCCTCCAAAATTAAAATCCAACTCTGAATCCAACACGAACCTGACGCGGTGCTGAATACATAGTTGGGTTTTTGATGTATTGTTCAATTGTATTTAATCCGTTAATTTCACCGGCATATTTTGTATTTAAGTCAAATGTTGCTCTACCCGTAGTTGCATAAACTCCGTATTCATTTCTGGTATCAAGCACATTATATACGAGTAAAAATGTATTGATATTAATTCCAAATAGGTGAAAATTTTTATCAGCTTTCAAATCCAAATTCATTGTAACAGGTTTTCTTCCGCCGTTCTCAAAACGAACTCCGTTTGATATCTGTTGATCTTCAGTATACGGCATACCAGAACCATACTGGAAAATTATGCTTACAGTCCAGTTACCAGGAACCCCAACAGTACCGGTAAAATTAATCGTTGAACGCTGATCCCAATCCAATGCGACAAGATGTTTTTCTGTTTCAATCGGAGGATCAGACTGATTATTATTGAAAACCGCCATTGGGTCTGAAGCATTTCCTTCTGCAATCTGATAAGTATAATCAATTTTTAAACCAAAATAATCTGTGAATCTTTTATCAAGCGAAACAATTATTCCTTTTGTATTTCCGTAATCGCGATTGATAAATCTTGCATACTTAAATCCTTCATAGGTATTAATAATTTCCATACCCAAAAGATTTCTAATGTCTCTGTAATAAACCGTTAAATCTAAAGCGACATTGGGGAAAACAACTTGTTGAAGACCGATTTCATATTGCACTGTTTTCTGAGCTTTCAAATCGGGATTACCCGTTGTAGATGAAAGTGACTGTCCTTGATTAATAATATATTCATCATTTACATAAAGATTTTCTAGAGGTGGAATTTGGAAAAAATGTCCGTATGAAAAATAAATTGCACCTTGATCAGATATTGGAAATGAAACTCCAAGTCTTGGGCTAAGCTGAGTTTTAGCGGTTGCTTTTCTTGTTTTGCCAGCCCCGGGAAAATTCGGGTTATTTGTAACATTCTTCAAATCAAATGGATAGGAAGAATTTGCATCAAAATATTCAAATCTTAAACCTGCATTGATTATCATAATGTCGTATTCCATTTTATCTTGCAAATAGCCATTAAACTCATAGGGTTCTTTATAATATGCCGTATTTCCTGGTGTATGTAAATTTCTATATCCTAATGTAAAAATAGTATTACCGGAATCGTCAATTTGTCCTTCAGTGATATTTACAATTTCACGATAATGATTGTAAATCTGATGTTTTCTTCCTTCGACACCAAATTTAACTTTATGTTCTTTTGATAACTGTGATTCAAAACTCCATTGTCCAATAAGAGTATGAGTATATCTTGTATATCTGCCCACCTGATTCCCACCAAATCTATAAGTGTAACCTGAAGTCGGGATTCCCTGATTTGGTTCAACATAATTTGTGTCCCTATCATCATCCCATAAGTGACCATAAAAATTATGCCTGTTATACGAAAACTTTAAGGAAGTAAAGGTTCTTTGAGATGGTACGAAAGAAACCTGTAAATTATGTACTATATTATCTCCATAATGATTACTGATTCCATCAGGCGCCCATCTATAGCCGTGATCGTAACCTTTGCTTTTATCATGATCATAAAAAGCTGAATAAGTAAATTTCCATGACGGAAGCGAATATGCTAATTTGGCATTTGTCGAATATTTCTCATAAGGATTCATAGAAATAAATTTACCATCGCCGGTAGGTCGGAAAGGATTTGTATCATCAATGTTGTAAATTCTTTTTCCATACAGATAACCATCACTTGTAAAGTAACGCCCTGTGGCAAAGAAAGTTAAATCTCTCGAAATTTGAGTTGGACCACTTATAGACAAAGTAATATCTTTCACGCCATTAACATTAAATTTGTTTAAGTTCTCAAAGATACCGTCGTTAGTGGCAATATAATTACCAAAATACGCTGTAACGGCGCCTTCATATTTTTGAGAACCCTCTTTTGTAACAATATTTACTATGCCGGACATAGCTTGACCATATTCAGCATTAAAAGTACCGCTGATCACTTCAAGTTCCCGAACGGAAGCATTCTCAACTTCTAAAGATGATCTTCCACTGAACGCATCAGTAACCGGGACACCATCAATAAGATAAGCAACTTCATTGGAACGCCCGCCTCTAAAATGCCCGCCAACAACTCCGGCTTGAAGATTGATAATCGATTGCAAATTATCAACCGGCATCATCTCAATATCTTTCGATGAAACAGTAGAAGCACTGGAAGTTAAATCTTTTATGATCAAAGGTTTTTGAGCAACAACTACAACTTCGCCACCAAGTTGAACTGATTCTGATGATAATACAACATCAACTTTCGTTGTCAGATCAATACTTATTTTCACGTTTTTAATTGTTGTTTTTCTATAACCAACAGCAGTGACGATAACATTATACTCGCCAGGAGGGATATTATTTATGAAATAATATCCGTCAATATCCGCAGCGGCACCGAGATAGGTACCTTCAACAATAACGTTTGCGCCTATGACACCTTCTTTGGTTTCACTGTCAATTATTTTCCCACTTAACTTGCCGGTTTGCCCACCAAAAGCAATTTGTGAAACAAACAATGTTATGAGCACCAATATCTTATTAAAGATGTTCCACTTAATTTTAAATTTCATTTTTTTCTCAAGATTTATTAATTAATACAAAAAAAAAGGGTGCAGCTTCAACTGCACCCTTTGGAACTATGATTATTTCAATAACATTAATTTTTTAGCTGCTGAGAATGAGCCTGCATTCATTTGATAAATATAAACACCTGAAGAAAGATTTGAAGCGTTAAAATTAACTGTATAAACGCCTGCATTCTTTGTTTCATTTACTAATTCAGCTACTTGCTGGCCCAGTGTGTTAAATATTTTAATGGACACATTTGCTCTGTCTTTTACAGAATATCTGATTTGTGTTGTAGGGTTAAACGGATTCGGATAGTTCTGCGATAAATCAAAAGCTGTAGGAAGATTTTCCGTTCCTTCTACTCCTGTCATCTTGTCGCCAATCCATGTATATGTCCATCTCCAGACATCTGCCCATGACATGTCTTCATTTATCGGTGAATAAGTCATGATACCTTCACGTGAGCCGGTTGCATCTGCGTCATTAATCGAGAAATCAATTTTGATTCTCTTTCCGACAACAGGTACAAATACTTCATCATCAGGAGTAGCAACACCTGCAATCTGAGCAAATGGTAATTTAGCTTCAACTGTGTAACCTGTAGGAAATTTCTCTTTCCAGATATAATTAACATCTCCATTTGTTGCTAATTTAGTATCACCAACTATTGCAGTTGTCTGATTAAATCTGATTTGGTAATCTGGCTCAGCACCGCGTTTTGGGCTGATATGAGATGGGCCATGCCAATCATATAAACCAATAAACAAATCAGGCGCGTCTCTTAAATATGATGCAATTGTAGAGTCACTTGAAATAATATCATCTTCAACATCAAAAGCAACATAGAGATTTTCTGAATCCATTGCAAGGTAAGCATTCACTGAAAGATCAGCATCACCATCAATTTTTGTGTTAGTTACAACAGAACCTGAGTTATCGGATGGGAACATTCTGAAAGGAGCAATACCATTCCATTCACTCAAATCACCGTCAGCAGCAAAATTAGCTGGAGCTGTAGGGTTAATGGTTGTTACACCTTTTGCAGTGTTAGTAACAGGTGCATCAGCTGGTGATATTTCACTTAAATTTCCTGCAGCATCTTTGCATACAACTGCATAATAATAAGTCAAACTCTGATCAGTCTGCGGAGACATTAATACATGTTCTGCAACCTGATTTCCTTCAGCTACATTAGCTTGAACAATTTCAACACCAGGTGCTGTAACATCTGTAATTGGATTAAAACTGTAATAAACATCATAAGTTTCCTTGCTTTCACTAGGTACATCAACCCAGGTAACTAAGTTCGAAAATGTTCCGGGAACCGCAGAAACAAGAGCCGGTTTTTCAGGATTAATTACGTCAAAAACAGGACTGCCGGTCCAAATGTGTTCAAAAGTTAATTTCTTTCCTGCAATGGCATTGCCATGTCCCATAAACTGGAATACTGAAATTGAAGCAGGATTGAAATTGGTAGTACCATCACCGTTTTCAAAACTTGACAATGGCACTTTATATTCATGCCATTGATTGTCAGCTATAACATCTAATAAATAAAATACTTTTCCGTCTGCACCGCTTTCAAACTGAAGGTGAATTGGATTATTTGTTCCTTCATCAACTTTCATCTTCAAATTTAAGCTGTCCAAAGGCCAACGATATTGAATATCACGAGCAGGATTAACATTCCATCCGGCTCCGCTCCAGCCATTTCCCCATTCATCACCTTGTGTCCATACCAAAGCATCCAATTTAGGATTTTCAGCAGAACCAGAAACTAATTCTAAGTTTGATTGTCCCCATGCAAACTGACTCATTGCGTTGTTAACAACTTTTCCATTGAAAATTACGAACGGGTCAGGAGCTATACCGCGAAGTTCCATTTTGTCAAGAATAACAGTACCTGTCACAAAGTCACCTTCGCCACCGCCATTAATAGAAAATTCAAAAGAGAAACCTTTGATTTTGTCTAAGTCAAGAGTTGAATTACCTCCAATTCCAGCCCATCCAGTGAGATTAAAACCATTTCCATCCCAGCTTGCATTGCTAACCATCGGGATTTTAATTTGATGCCAACCTACTGTACTGTCATCAAGAACATAGTGAAATGAATAATAATACTCTACTTCATTACCAGTATAAGTTTTATAACCATTAGGTGAATCAGATACGTCATGTAAACATACTCTAAAATGGACTCTTCCAGGAATAGTCTGCGGAACAGAATTATAGTACCACAAAGCCAGAGTATCATATTTCGAAAAATCATAAACTGCATTTGAATCAGGATTCCAATGCTCTAATTTTGTGTAACCACCCCATGATTCTGTGTTGTGTACGCTATATTCCATTTGCATTGCACCGGCACCTTCAGCAACGGGTGAACCAATATGAGTAATGTGTATAAATCCGTGCTCATCTGAAGCACTGTAGTTAGTTTGGTAATGTTGTCCCCCGTGTTCAGGGAAATATGACCAGTAATTTGTATCTGGGCTTGCAGCATCAAAGTTGTTGATCATTTGACTTTGACCGAACATCCAACCCGATAATAAAAACACTAAAGAAATTGATAATAATTTCTTCATATAGTTCCTCCTATATGGTTTAGGGTTATTGTTAGTTATGTAATCCATTCTGTTAATTAGTTATTTAATTTGTGACAGAATATTTTTTATTTTGGTTTTATTAGAACCACATTTCATGATTAAGACTAAAAAAACTAATCCAATTAAAACAGGTTAAAATAAATTTTGATTAATACTTCTTTTATTACAGGGATAATATAAGCAAAAATGATACCGACAAAAAAGAGGAAAATAATTGCGTTTTTAGTTTGCTATTGAACTCAATCTTTATAGTACTTATTAATTTGATAAGTAATTACTTATTAAATTAATAACAAAAGAAATTCTGGTTAATGATGGAAGGTCTTCTAACTTTAACTGAAGAAACTATTTTTCTAAAAAGTGCTTAAAAAAAAGAATAAAAATGATTAAAACAAATATTGATTATACAGCCTTGAGAAATTAGACTGATTAAGTGATTATTCTTTCAATAATTTAAAAATCAGAAACAATTTCAACTAAAACAGGATAGTGATCCGAGGGTAAATAACCATCAAAAGAATCTGATAAAGTACCATGAGAGAGAACAGAAATCCCTTTTGAGACAAAAATAAAATCAATTGGAAATTTTGGTTTTGCCAGAATATCAAAACCAGTAAAAGTCCCTGTTGGACCATGCGGCGGGGTTTGTGAAATACTGCGTGCATCAAAAAGCTGTGTTACAGAATCACTTTGTTCTTCAGAAATTATCTGTTGATATGGTTCCGAATCTGGTGAAGAATTTAAATCCCCTGTCAATATTACAGGGACATTTTTGCAAATTTTCTGCATTTTTTTCTTTATTAATTTTGCACTTTCCAGCCTTGCAATTTCACCTTCATTATCTAAATGAGTATTGAATAAATAAAAGACTTTTTTTGATAAATTATCTCTGAATTTTCCAAAAGTGGCAATTCGCTGATATGCAGCATCCCAACCTAAACCGGGATGATCAGGGGTTTCTGAAAGCCAAAATGTTGATGTCTCTAAAGTATCAAATCGGTTTCTGCGATAAAATATTGCAGTGAATTCACCTTTTTCCTTCCCATCATCACGCCCAACTCCAAACCAAGAAAATTCAGGCAGAGATTTTTGAATAAATTCAATCTGATGTCTCTGAGCTTCCTGCAGCCCGATAATATCTGCCTTATGAAATCTGATCATACTGACAAGATTTTCCTTCCGGTTTGTCCATGCATTACTTCCGTCAGCGGGAATATCAAGCCGTATATTAAAAGTAATTATCCTTATTGGTTGCGGAAAAATATCGGTTGTAAAAAGTATTAGAATAAATACGAAGTAAAATTTTTTTATATTTTTAATCATTGGGAAGAAAAATCCTTTCATTTGTGTTTTGTAATTAAACAGTCCAAGGTTTTCTGAATCTTTATTTTATATTCGATTATTTCATCAGGACTTGTCCTCCGAAGCTAACCTATATTTAAACTTTAGCGTAGGAGGATCATCTTCTTCGTTTCGGAAAATTGACCCGATTTCAATGTGTAAAAATAAACTCCGGAAGGCAATGTATAATGCAAAGTGGAAAATGTATAATGATAAAATCCTGGTTGTTTATTTTCATTTACTAAAGTTGCTACTTCACGACCGAGAATGTCATAAACTTTTAGAGTAACATTTTGTAGCACAGAATAGTATTCTGTGCTACTGGGAATTGTAAAACTAATTGTTGTACTCGGATTGAAAGGATTTGGGTAATTTTGGAGGAGCTGAAAATCATACGGAACAGTTGTATCTGAAACATTTGTCACAAGATCGAATGAAGTAATATTTGACCAGTTTGACCATTTCAGATTGTGATCACGGTATTTGACCCTGTAAAAATAGCTTTTGCCTGATTCAAATCTTTTTCTATCAAAAGACAATTTTGTTAAATCCAATCCTTTATTCAAATCAACCGGATTATAATTTTCATCAACACCATAAACATTTTTCCAATGAATTACTGTATCTATTATTGCAAAAGTAAAATTTTCATTGTCTGCAACCTGAATTTTTACTGACATTAATGAGTCACCGCTGATTTCAGATGTTTGAAAAGTGATTTTGCTTGTATCTATTGTTGGTGAACTGCTAATCGGATCAGCCGGTGGATTCTGTTTGACTTTTTTATACCATTTATCCATCAGTTCGGTATTTCTGATTTTGCTTGAATTTCCCAAACTGTACATTGATGATTCAAAAATTTTATTTGCAACATCAATTTCAATTAGCTGGAAAAAATAATTATCAAAAGCAATATGAATATTTGAAAAATCAGTATTTTGATAAACTCCCCATCTGTCAGTTGCACCGCCTCCGCCGCCACCGCAGACAATCCTGAAATCACCGCGGGAATTTGTAGCATTTGATTCAATCGTGCCTCTTTCAAATCCATGTGTATGTCCATAAGAATGCTGAACAACTTTAGAATATTTTTTCAGAACAGGATAAATCTGATCTCTGATATACGTAGGTCTTTCAACTTCGAAAGTCATCCCTTCACCCCACAATTCTGTAATTGCAAAATGATGAGAGATTACAAAAACAAAGTCAATAGTTGAATCAGCTTCAGCCTGCGGAAGAATAATTTGTTCCAACCATGTTTTTTGTAAAACTCCGATTGAAGAAATTGCATTGGAATTCAATCCGATAACTAACGTATTTGCAATTCTGAATGACCAGAATTTTTCATTTGCGGCCGGGAAAGGTGAAACATCATCATAGTGCATATATTTATAATAGTTTTCATGTTCTCCTTCATGATTTCCGGTAATTGTCATAAAAGAAATGTTTGGAGAAATC
>PFVB01000123.1:8166-8486 GCA_002790395.1 Ignavibacteriales bacterium CG_4_9_14_3_um_filter_34_10
GTGCAAAATACTGATCAGTCCACTGAATAATATTACTTCCGTCAACGACCAAATCACCCGAATGAAGAACAAAATTTATCTGATTCTGAATATCGTTTCCGTAGAGTTGCTGCATTTTTTCCTTTGCTTCTTTAATCACTTTTACAGCCATAGTTGTATCTGAACTGTGAGTATCACTTAACAATAAAAATCTAATTTTACCTTTATAACTGTTATCAGGAAAAGTCTTGAATGAGTATATCTCAGAAGAACCACTGCCGCTGATTGCTTTGTAATAATATTCTGTATTCGGCTGAAGTCCTGATAATTTCACTGAATGC
>PFVB01000123.1:8514-14965 GCA_002790395.1 Ignavibacteriales bacterium CG_4_9_14_3_um_filter_34_10
TTGAGCCAGTTGCTATCTGACCGAGTGCAGAAGTAGTTCCATATTCAACTTTTGTAAGCGTTGAAAGAGTATCATGCCAGCAAATATAAACTGAATTCATAGTCGGTTCCTGCAAATACGGAACAAGTACTAACTGCCTTGTGGGAGGAGCAATAATCTGATGTCCAAAACCACCAAGAGAAGTGACTTCTGAATTTGATAAAGCCTTATCCCAGATTGCCAATTCTGCGCATTTGATAACGCCATCTTCCCCGTCTTCATCAGCAAACATAAGCAAAGTCGGATCGAGTGAAAATCTTCCGTCAATATCCTGAGGAGTAGCATTCAACAAAAGCTGCCCGTCAAGATAATATTTAAATTGAGAACCATTTTTTACACTTATCACAAGTCTGTACCATTCATTTGGTCTGAGAGAATAATAAGAATATCCTGTCGCACCAACACCAATCTTTCCACTCGTATTAATGAAACAGTCGCCATCATTATTATTTGCCGGATTCGTCTGAAAAAAACAATGCCAATTCGAATAAGAAGGAATCATAAAGTCAATCTGCAATGAATATTCATTCACAAAATTTCCAAGAGATGGCTGAATGCCGTGCTGCATTTTATAATAACTACCAACACCAATTTCAACTGCATTATTAGATTCTGATGGTCCAGTGACAAATTGATGAGTTCCGACCAACTCAAGATCATTGCCGGTTTCAGCTTTTATAGGATTGTTTACATCGTCGAATTTCCATAAACCCTTTGGAGACGGCAATTGTGAAAAAATATCATTGAATAATAAAAACAAAATTATAAAGGGGAATATTTTTTTTTGCATTAACAATAAACTCCTGTTTTTTGTAAAAAATATTAACAGAACAAAAAAAAACCTCTTCCTTTCGAAAGAGGTTTAACAATAACGGATTACTTAAGGAGGATTAATTTTTTTGTAGCTGTAAAATTTCCGCTGACAATTCTGTAAAAATAAATTCCGGAAGCAATGTTACTCCCGTCAAACTTTACTGAATAATAACCTGATTCCTGCATACCATCCTGAAGTGTCGCTATTTCTTTACCAAGTATATCATAAACCTTGATGGAAACAAGTCCCGATTTTGGAAGTGCATAATTAATCTTGGTTTCAGGATTAAACGGATTAGGATAATTTTGTGATAACTCGAATGACTTTGGCAATTGATTTCTGTCTTCATTTTCAACGCCGACTACGTGACCGTAACCTCCAAGAACAGCAGCCTCTGAATCACTTAATGCATAATTCCACATAAATAATTCAGCGCAGTCAATTTCATCATCTTCTCCATCATTATCAGCAAATACCAGAAGAGTTGAATCCAACCCAAATCTGCCATCAACAGACTGAATGGAACCGTCAAGTATCAAAACACCTTCGAGATAAATTTTATATGACGTTCCGTTTTCTACTGAAACAATCATTCTGTACCATTCATTTTCTGAAATTGCAAATGGTGAATAACCGGTTGCAGATAAACCTATTCGACCATTTGTGGCAATAAAACAATCTGCATCATTATCATTTCCAGTTCCTGTTTGGAAAAAGCTGTGCCAGTTAGCAAGTGACTGAACTCTGAAATCAAACCCGATTGAATATTTATTTACATTCGAACCGCCACCATTCGGTTTGATTCCATGATGCATGACATAATAATTACCACTGCCAATTCTTGCAGCAAAATTTTCTGCCGTCGGTCCGTCAAGTGAACTATGGACACCAACAAGTTCAAGAGGTTTTCCAACACTTGCTGCAAGCGGATCGAAAACATTGTCAAATTTCCAGTTACCCACAAGTTCTTTGGTAACCTCCCCACCGGAAAGATTATGACCAAAACCACCCAAATTTGTTGATTCTGTTTCGGAGAGCGAACGTCCCCAAATTGCGACCTCGGCTACTTCAATATCTCCGTCATCTCCATCATTATCACCAAAGAGAAGGAATGTATCTTCCAAAGAAAATCTTCCGTCTATAGTCTGAACATTTCCTTCGAGTAACAACTGTCCGTCAAGATATAATCTGTAATGACTTCCGTTTTTCACCGACATAACCAATCTGTACCATTCATTTGGAATAAGTTTATAACCACCATATCCTGTAGCCTGAGTTCCAATCGCACCATCCGGATTAATAAAACAATCACCGTCATCAGAATTGGCTGGTGTCAACTGAATAAAAGTTCTCCACTTACCTAATTCTGTAATTCTGAAATCAAACTTCATTGAATAATCATTTACTTTTGTACCGCCAAGATTCGGACTGATTCCATGCTGACAAACGAAATAACTTCCGAGATCAATTTTTATAGCTTTATTCAATGCCGATGGTCCATCAACAGAAGAGGCAGTTCCAACCAGCGTCAAGTCTTTTCCATAAACTGATTCTGATAAATTAGAAGCATTATCAAATTTCCATAATCCATCCGGTGTCATTGGATCTGAAATAATATTGTGTCCAAATCCGCCTAATTCAAAAACGTTACTTGCAGATAAAGCTACATCCCAGATTGCTAATTCTGCACAATCAATATTATTATCTTCTCCATCCTCATCAGCGAAAATCAAAAGAATATTGTCCAATGAGAAACGGTCATCTACCGGTTGAATTGCTCCTTCAAGTGCAAGTCTTCCATCAATATAATATTTATAGAATTGCCCATTTACAACCGAAATAACTATTCTGTACCATTCGTTTGCTGAAATAGAATAAGGTGTATAACCAGTTGCTTTTACGCCCAAATTTCCGGAAGCGTTAAAAAAACAATCTCCGTCGGTTGAGTTATCAACAGAAGTCTGAAATAAAGAATGCCAGAATGAAATATCAGCAACACGAACATCAAGCTGCAGTGAAAATTGGTTTACTTTTGTTTGCCCTTCACCAGGAGTAATTCCGTGCGTTATTTTATAATGACTGCCCGGACCAATAGTAACAGCACCATTTGAAACATCGGGACCGGCTATTGCAGTATGCGACCCGACTAATTCCAAATCATTCCCAATTGTAGCTTTAGTAAGATTGTTTACGTCATCAAATTCCCACCACCCTTTTTGTGTTGGAACCTGAGCAAAAGATATTGAAATAAAAAAGAAGAAGATTAAAACAGAAAAGACTTTTTTCATGTATGACCTCATTATGTTGTTAAAAATTGATGCAAGAGATTAGGAAATTACAAAATAAAAATAGAACTGAAAGTTGGATTACTCAATACCGCAAATATGGTATTTAGAGTATGTTTTCTCTAAATACTTTAGATACAACACTCGCACGGGTATTTACATGAAGTTTCGAATAAATATTTTTTAAGTGAGTATTAACAGTATAAAAACTGATAAATAATTTCTCGCTAATTTGCTGTTGTGTTAATCCGGAGGTTAATAATTGCAGAATCTCCTTTTCTCTTTCGGTCAAACCATAATCATTTTTTTTTGGTTTAAGATGAGTAAACATTTCCAGGACTTTATGAGCAATTTTCATATTCATCGGAACTCCGCCGGCAAGAACTTCACGAATCGAATCAATTATTTTAACGGGTGCGGAATCTTTTAATAAATAGCCTGAAGCTCCTGCACAAAGTGCTTCGAAAACATTATCGTTGTCATCATAAACAGTTAAAATTAAAATATGCACATCCGGGAAAAAATCTTTGAATTTACTTATTCCTTCAATTCCATTCATACCGGGCAAACCAATATCCAAAAGAATAACATCCGGTGATTGCGAAGATTCAATTTCACTAAAAGCATCTTCACAATTTGAATATGTCTTTGAGCAAATTAAACCTTCAGTTCTGTTTATTAATCCTGCAAGAGTTTTGCTGTATCGTGTATTATCCTCAACCAACCAAATGGATATTTGTTTTTTTGTTTTTTCGCTGTTCAAATTTTTCTTCATAATATTTTTATTGTTGTTAAGCTAACGTAAAAAATTAAATCTGTCTATACCACATTTAAGTTATTTTATAAACACCAGTTTGACCAAAGTGCCTTCATTAGGCTTACTGCTGACACCGAGTTCCGCTTTTATATTTTTTGCACGGTTTTCCATGCTTCTAAAACCAGTGGATGGTTTTATTTTTTTGTCATCGAATCCAATTCCATCATCTTCAACAGAGAGATAAAAATTAGCAGAATCCTCATCTATGCGAATCTGACATTTTTTTGCATAAGAATGCTTTACAACATTTGTTAGAGCTTCTTTATAAAGCAAAAAAATATTTCTTCTGATTTCGAGATTAAATAAATCCATTCTCACTTTTTCAGAAACAGAAAGATTCCATTCAATACCGAGTAATAATTTAGCAGCTGTTTGCTTCATCTTGAAAATAATATCTTCGTTCAAATCATTCTTCGGATTTATGAACCAAATAATATCCCGCATGGAATCGACCGTTTCTTTTGCAGTTTTGCTTATGTCGGTTGCAAGTTCTCTTTCAGTATCATTTAAAGTGTTTCCCAAAATTAAAGACTGGCTGTCAACACTAATGCTGCTAAGATTACTTCCGATTTCATCGTGCAAATCACTGGCAATATTAAACCTGATTCTTTCAATTTTCAGAAGTTGATTCATCCTGATTTTATATCCAATGTAAAGCAAAGCCAGAACAAAAATCATTAAAAGAACTCTGAACCACCATGTATTCCACCAAGAAGGGTTGATCTGAATAACAATTGAAGTTACCGGAGACCAGATTCCGTCTGAATTCATCGCCTTAACTGAAAATTTATATATTCCATGTTTTATATCTGTGTAAAATGCTGTTGTTCTGAATACCGACTGAACCCAACTTGGATCAATCCCTTCGAGCCTGTAAGCAAATATATGTTTGTGCGTAGGCATTAAATCCAGTGCTGTAAAATCAATTGAAAAAAAATTCTGATTGCTTTCAAGAATAATTCCCTTTGTCATTGGTAATGATTTAGGAAGAGCAGCTTCTTTATCAAAGACTTTAAAATTTGTTAAGACAACAGGAAATTTTTTATCATCAACAGTTATAGAATCGGGATTAAACCTGACGAATCCATTCTTTCCTCCAAAATACATTTCATTCTTATAATTTTTATAATAAGCATGCCAGTTAAACTGATTTTCAACAAGTCCGTCTTCCTTTTCATAAATTCTGAATTTTTCTTTTTCAGGGTCAAATTTTATAAGTCCCTTTAATGTACTGACCCAAAGATTCCCTTTCTCATCTTCCAATATTCCAAAAACCACATCGTTCGACAAACCATTTGAAGTTTTATAATGTTTGAATTCATTAGACTTTTTATTGAACTTATCCAGCCCATTATTGAATGTACCAATCCAAATAATTCCTTTTGCATCCTGATAAATACACGAAATTTTATTCCCGCTGATTGAATTCTGCTTTGAATCAGGCAAATAATTTATCAGCGTGTCTTTGCGCGGATCATATCTGTATAATCCATTGAGCCAGGTTCCAATCCAGATATTCCTTTCGCGGTCTTCAAAGAGAGAGTTTACAGAAAAAATAGAAGGCAATTTATTTGAATTGTTCATCTTCACCGGCTGATAATTGTAAAATTTTTCTGTCTCCTGATCGAAAATCTGAATCCCATCATTTGTACCAACTAATAATTTCCCGTCAGAAGTTTCCAAAATCTGCTGCACCCATTCTGAATTGATTGAATATGGATTTTTTCCGTCGTGCCTGAAACTCCTGAATCTGTTATTAACCGGATCAAACTTATTTAAGCCGCCGCTGCCAGTGCCAACCCAAATTTTATTTTTTTTATCTTTAAACATGCAAATAACATCGGCATCGCTTAATCCCAAACCAGAGACGGGAGAATAACCAAAATGCTTTAATGAATTATTTTTTAAATCAATCTTATCAAAACCATTACCACCATAACCAACATATAAAATATTGTCATCCGCTTCCAAAATACTGCTTACTACATTTCCGCTCAAACCATTTTTTTTATGCGGCATGTTTTTGAAGCGTACAAACTTTTTCTGATTTGGAAATTTATTTAACCCGTCTTCTGTCCCAATCCAAATGTTGCCGAATTTATCTTTGTATAAACATCTTATTTTACCACAGATTAATGACTGCGGATTACCATACTCATTTTGTAAATGAATTAAATTTGCAGGTCTAAAATTCTTCTGCTCAATTATGAAGATACCACCGTAATTATATGTACCAATCCAAATCTTGGAAAAATTATCAATTAAAATTCTGCTGATTGTTGTTGCTAATAACTTTTGGTTTTGATTGCTCATTCCATTGAGATCAGAAAATTTCTTTGTATGAAAATTAAACCGCTGAATTCCTATATTTGTCCCTACCAAGAAAGTTGAATCTGACTCAGAAACAATTTCCCAAACAAAATTGCTTTTCAACTTGTCAGGATTACTCCCGCTTAAAAATTGCTGCAATTTATTTTGTTTGTAATTATAGCAAAT
>PFVB01000123.1:14978-25317 GCA_002790395.1 Ignavibacteriales bacterium CG_4_9_14_3_um_filter_34_10
TTTTAGCGCTGAAATCATCAAATGAAAAAATTTTATTTTTTTTAATATCAAATTTCATCAGTCCATTTTTTTCCGTGCCGTACCAAATATTGCCATCATCATCTTCATTTATGCATTGGACAAAATCATTATTCCGGCTTTTATCAATCACAATAAATTTTTCATAAATTTTATCATAACGGCACAATCCAGCTCCCCAAGTCCCAACCCAAAGCGTTCCTGACTTTGATTCATACAGCGACATGATATAATTTTCTGGCAGAGCATTTTTTGTTTTTGAGTCGGTTTTGAAAACTTTGAAATTTTGTCCGTCAAAACGATTTAAGCCATCTTTTGTTGCTATCCATAAATATCCATCAGAAGTCTGAATAACACTGTTAATAGCATTATTTGATAACCCTTCATTTATTGTATATCTATCCAGTTCTATTTCATTAAACTGAGAATAAATAATTGAATTGAATAAAATAACTATTATCAGCGAGATGATTTTTTCCATTTTAGCATACAGAGATTTATAGAAATATTGATAGCACTTTTTCTACCTGATTCTTTCCTCAAATATAATTTATTAGTAATTATTCTTGCGAAATATTTTACTTAGTGAGTCTTTACAAATGCAGGAGATTGATTCATTGCTTCCCGCAAATGACATAAAAATTTTTCTATTTATGTTACAACAAGCACATAGGTTATTTTATTTGCGAGAGAATATTAACTTTCAATTTCTCATCTGTATAATTCAAACCTTGTTCACCGTTAAAAGATTCTGTTTTTTTTAATACAAGACTAACTGAAACAATAATTGAACTGGAGAGAATAAAAAGAAATATTGCAAAATGCAGATAATTGATTTCATTTATAAAGTTTAGTATAAAAACACTTTTAACAAAAGCAGGATTAATCCAACTGATAATTATTCTTAAAAAACCTATAAAACCACCAATAATTAATCCCCAGAAAGCACCTTGACTATTGGCTTTAGTCCAAAATACGCCTAATATAAATGCACTTGCTATTGGAGGGCTTATGAAGGCTTGTAACGACTGCAGATAAATGTATATCTGCGAATTTATCATCCTTAGTAACGGAACAAGTGCAATTGTAAAAAGAACTAAAGCAGTTGTAGATAATCTGCCAATGAGAACAAGCTCGTTCTCAGAGGCTTTTGGCTTTCTGGGTTTAAAAATATCCATTGCTATTAAAGTAGCAGAGCTATTAAATGCTGAGGCTAATGAAGACATAACCGCAGCAAAAAGTCCCGCAATTACAATTCCTTTAATCCCCATCGGAAGGAAATTTCCATTCAACAAATATCCGTATGCTTCATCACCTTTGACTTCCGGATATAAAATTACTGCAATCAAACCTGGAATGATGAATAAAAATATCGGAAAAAATTTCAGAACCGCAGCTAATGCAGTTCCTTTTTGGGCAGCAGATATATTTTTTGCTGCCAATATTCGCTGAACAATATACTGATCAGTGCACCAGTACCAAATTCCCAATATCGGAGCACCCAAAATTATTCCTGTCCATGGAAAGTCTGGATCGCTGATTGGTTTAAAAACTTCAAAATATTTTTCAGGCATTTTCGAAGCTAAACCGGAGATACCGCCAACTTCCATAATTCCAAAAATTGTAAGCAGGAGTGAGCCGACAATTAAAATAATCGTCTGAAAAATCTGTGTTTTCATTACTGAATTCAGTCCGCCGATAACCGTATATAATCCTGTTATTAAGACTATGAAAACAGTAGAAGAAAACATATCCCAGCCTAAAACACGATTAAGCAAAAAACCGGATGCAATAAGTGTTACACCGATTTTAGTTAATAGATAAACTGCAATTGAAACATATGTCAGATAAATTCTGCTCCTTTTGTCGAATCTTTTGCCAAAGAATTCAGGAACAGTGTAAACATTTGATTTAATAAAAATCGGAGCAATAATCCAACCAAGGAAAAAAAGGATAAAAATTGCAAACCATTCAAAATAGCCAACACTAATTCCACGTGAAGCTCCAACACCTGCCAAACCAACCAAATGTTCACTTGAAATATTTGTAGCGAACAAAGAAGCACCAATTGCAAGCCAGCCCATTTGTTTGCCGGCTAAAAAATAGTCTTTGGTGCTTTTATCTTTTCCATAAGCTGACAGCAACCCAATAGCCAGAACGACTATAAAGTATAGCACTAAAACCAAATTATCAGCTAATGTAAGATTTTCTATCAAAATTTCTCCAATTGAACAAAGATAGTTTCATTTTTAATGCCACGATCCATTAATGAAAAATTTGGATTAAAAAGCCAATTATTCAATTGGAATTTATATTGACTTATTATTTTGATAAGGCATGATTATAGATTTAATAATTTGAATTCATTTTAAAATCTATTTTGGTCAGTGAAAATTTATGCTCACTACGGGAAGTAGTTCTTCTTCTAAACCTCCAGGATTTTATCCAAAATACTACTTTGTCACTCTTCGACTGGCTCAGAGTGACATACACGTAACATTAAAAGTGTATGATATACTTGGAAAAGAGGTTGCAACATTGGTTAATGAAATTCAGAAACCGGGTTTGTATCATTTTACATTATCAACTAAACATTATCCACCGGAGTTTATTTCTACCAATTAAAAGCCGGAGATTTTATTCAAACAAAGAAAATGATTGTAATGAAATGAATTTTTAATGTATAATTCAAAATGTAGAATAGAATAAATGCCCATGACTTTATCATCATGGGCATTTTTATTTTATAACTGTTTAATTTCCTGAACCAATTTATTTACAGCTTCTTTTGCGTCACCAAAATACATCAATGCATTAGGATAATAGAATAATTCATTTTCGATTCCTGCATAACCTGCATTCATCGAACGTTTATTGATTACAACAGTTTTGGCATAATCAACATTCAAAATCGGCATGCCATAAATTGGACTTGCTTTATCATGACGTGCAGCAGGATTAACAACATCATTCGCACCAATAATTAATGCAACATCTGTATTAGGAAAATCATCATTTATATCTTCCATCGCTAGAAGCTTATCATAGGAAACTTGTGCTTCTGCAAGCAAAACATTCATATGCCCCGGCATTCTTCCAGCAACAGGATGAATTGCAAATCTAACTTTTTTCCCTTTTGATTCAAGAATATTTACCAAATCACGAACAGCATGCTGAGCCTGCGCAACTGCCATTCCGTAACCGGGAACAATAATAACATTTTCTGCTGCATCAAAAATCATTGCAAGTTCTTCTGAATCAACTGATTTAACTTGTCCTTTCGCTGAAGTAGTTGATGCTGTTTGAGTTGTTCCTGCAGAAGCCCAACCTCCGAGCACAACATTCAACAAAGAACGATTCATTGCTTTACACATAATCAAAGTCAAAATAATTCCTGATGCACCAACCAATGAACCGGCAATTATCAATTCATTATTTTGCAGAACAAAACCAGTAGTTGCACCAGCCATTCCGGAATATGAATTTAACAATGAAATTGCAACCGGCATATCGGCACCTCCAATCGGAAGTACAAGCAAAATTCCGAGTAAAAGTGCTACAAATGTGATTGCAAGGACAAGCCAGCTTAAAGATGGATAAATTACTAAAAAAACACCGGCAACAATCAGCCCAATGAATAGCAACAGGTTTATCGGATGTTGCAATGGATATCTGATTACTTTTCCTGAAACTATCCCCTGCAATTTTCCGAAAGCAATCATTGAACCTGTGAAAGTGACACTTCCGATCAATAAACTTGCAAATATTGCAATTCCGGTTTGAGTTGGAACATTCAATCCTAACTTATAAAATTCTGATAACGCAACAAGGGTTGAAGCCCCGCCGCCAAAACCATTTAACACACCAACCATCTGCGGCATTCCGGTCATCGGTGTTTTGAATGCCATAAATCCGCCAATCAACCCGCCGATAATTATTCCAATAATAATCCATTCATATGTAAGAACATGTTGATCGAGCAAAGTAACAATTATAGCAATCAACATACCGACAGACGAAAGAAAATTTCCCTTTCTGGCACTTTTAGGTGAACTCAATAATTTTATTCCAAAAATGAAGAAGATTGACGATACGAGATAACTAATTTCAATAATTATTTTCATTTTTAACTCACTTCTTTTTGAACATTTTTAACATTCGATCCGTAACTAAATAACCCCCAACAACATTAATCATTGCAAAGATAACTGCAATAAATCCAAGAATTGTACTCAATGTCATCTCTTCTGCACCCGCAGCTAAGAGTGCACCGACGATTGTAATTCCTGAAATTGCATTCGAGCCTGACATCAATGGTGTATGAAGAATTGGCGGCACTTTACTGATTAATTCAAAACCGACAAATATTGCCAGAACGAAGACATATACTAACATCAAAAAATTTCCGTCCATTTGTTCCTCTATTTTAATTATTCAAAACTTGTTTAATTCTGTCATTAACTATTTGACCATCTTTTACTATCGTTGAACCTTTCACAATTTCATCTTCCATGTTATGGTTAAATTTGCCTTCTTTACTTGTGTAATCAATAAGATTCAATAAATTTTTTGCATACATATCACTTGCATGGAAAGGAACAAGACTTGGAAGATTTGGCTCACCGATAATTGTAACTCCGTATTTGATAACTGTTTTATTATTCTCGCTAATTTCACAATTACCACCGAATTCTGCAGCCATATCCAGCACAACTGAATTAGGTCTCATATTTTTAATCATTTCTTCGGTAACAAGAATTGGAGCTTTCTTGCCAGGGACTAAAGCAGTGGTAATTACAATATCAGCATTTGTAACATGTTTGAAGATTACTTCTTTTTGTTTTCGCAAAAATTCTTCAGAAGCCTGCTTTGCATAACCTCTTTCGTCCTGCATGTTTTCAGTAGTTTCCACTTCAATAAATCTTCCGCCAAGACTTTCAACTTCTTCTTTAACAGTTGGACGGATATCAGAAACTTCAACGATTGCACCAAGTCTTTTTGCTGTGCCAAGTGCTGAAAGTCCTGCAACACCGGCACCCATAATTACAACTCGTGCAGGTTGAATTGTGCCAGCAGCCGTCATCATCATCGGAAATATTTTCCCCAAATGATTTGCACTCAAAATAACGGATTTGTAACCAGCGATATTAGCCTGCGAACTCAAAGCATCCATTCTTTGAGCTAAAGTTGTTCGAGGAATCATATCCATTGAGATAACGTTAACCTTCCTCTCGCTGCATTTCACAGCATCCTGTGGATAATGTAGTGCATACATGAAAGAAATCAATAGTTGTCCTTCTTTCATCATTTCCAGTTCATGTTTTTTCAATTCATCATTGTACTGTGGTCTTTGAACTTTTAAGATTAAATCTCCGCTTCCAAAAACTTCAGCGGTAGTGTTTGCAATTTTGCTTCCGGCTTTTTCAAATTGTTCATCTGTAATGCCGGCATTCAATCCTGCACCTTTTTCTATTAAAACTTCAAAACCCTTTTTAATTAATTTTGAAACTACTTCAGGGGTTAAAGCAACCCTGTTCTCACCTTTTGTAATTTCTTTAGGAACGGCTATTAACACTTTTCTCTCCTTTTACTTTTGGATAGTGAAATTTAAGTACTCAATTATAAAATTCAAATAAATAATGTTGTAATTCAGTAAAAAGTTCAATATTTTCTAATCTCAATTGGAGTATACATATGAAAAGATACTGTTTGTTAGCGTTATTCTTATTTACTGCACAAATTTTCGCACAGAATATTGACAGCGTAAAAGTTGGAGTTCTTGCAAAATCAACAAAAAGTTGGGATGGAAATACATTACCTTCTTATTCAGAAGGACAACCTGAAATTACGATTTTAAGAGTTACCGTTCCTCCGAAACAAATATTAAAATGGCACAAGCATCCCGTAATTAATGCAGGTATAATGCTTAGCGGAAATTTAACCGTAATAACAGAAACAAATGATACATTGAATCTCAAAGCCGGTGATACGTTAATTGAAGTGGTAGGCAAATTTCATTTCGGAATTAACAATGGGGACATTCCTGCAGAAATTGTTGTTTTTTATGCCGGAACAGAAGGTTCTTCACTCTCTGTTAAAAAAGTAAAATAAATCAGAAAGTTTTTTCAAAAGTCCCTTTACAACTAATTCAATCAAATTTTTTTTGCATTTTTTTTTCTTGAGCTTGCATACATGCATTTTAGTGCATATATTTACATGCACATTTAAGCATATAGTTTAAGGATAAATTGGAACAGATAAGTTACATATTAAAAACTCTTTCAGACGAAACACGGTTGAGGGTTGTTAATCTTTTTGTAAAAAGCAAAACTAACCTTTGTGTTTGTGAAGTAATGGATGCATTAAAAATACCCCAGTATGCCGCATCGAAAGCAATTAATCAAATAAAAAAAGCAAATCTTCTTGTTTCATCCAAAGAAGGAACATGGATTTATTACGGCTTAAACAAAGAAATAAAACAAAACAATACTCTGTTTTCTTTTCTGGAAATTTTTCTCACTGATAAAGTATTTTCAGAAGATGAAGCCCGATTGAATAAACGATTGCTGCTCAGAGAAAAAAACAGATGTGTTGTGGGAATTATCCCTGAAAGTGATTTATTAAAAATGATTAGACAAAAAGTAAAGGCATAGACCATTATGGAAAACCCAGTATCAATTTTCGATTCTAAAATATCAGAACTCATTGCAATTGGTGCAGCTATTGGAGGCAACTGTCTGCCTTGTCTGCGATTCCATTTTGCTGAATCTATAAAAAACGGATGCACAATTCAAGAAATTGAAGAAGCAATTAAGATTGGTAAAATAGTTAAAGAAAGACCTATCAATGACATTTACAAATTAGCTGAAGATTTAATCAGCAGAGAAAAAGAAAGGAATTAAATATGGATTCATCAAATAACATAAAACAAACTGTGAAAGAAAAGTATTCAGAAATTGCAATTGGAACACAACAAGGGTGCTGCGGTCCTACTTCATTTTGCTGCAGCAGTTCTGGCTTAATTAATTTTTCAATGATTGGTGATGAATATAATAATGTCGATGGACATGTAGCCGATGCCGATTTAGGACTTGGCTGCGGCTTACCAACAGAGTATGCCGGAATTAAAAAGGGTGATACTGTTGTTGATCTTGGCAGCGGCGCCGGTAATGATGTGTTTATTGCTCGGTCAATTGTTGGTAATGAAGGAAAAGTAATTGGAATTGATATGACAGAAGCAATGATTGAAAAAGCAAACAGAAACAACAAAAAGCTTGGGTTCAAAAATGTTGAATTCAGGTTAGGCGATATTGAAGAAATACCTATTACCGATAATGCAGCCGATGTTGTTGTAAGCAACTGTGTTTTAAATCTTGTGCCAGATAAAGTCAAAGCATTTTCTGAAATTTATAGAATACTTAAACCCGGCGCTCATTTCTGCATTTCTGATGTTGTTATTCAAGGCGAGCTAAATGAAGAGCTGAAAAAATCAGCAGAATTATATGCCGGATGTGTAGCAGGAGCTTTACAGCAAACAGAATATTTGAAGATTATAAGTGATGCCGGATTTAGTAATATCGAAATAAAGAAATCAAAAATAATTGAGCTGCCGGAAGATTTGTTATCTCTCTATCTGTCGGGAAAAGGGGTTGAAGAATACAAAAATAATCTAAAAGGAATTTTTAGCATTACGGTAGTTGGAACAAACAATAATATAGAGAGGAATTAAAACTATGCCGATGTATGAATATCACTGCAAAGAATGCGGTTATTATTTTGACGTAAAAGCAACAATAAAAGAAAAAGAAGAAGGCTTAAAAATACATTGCGAACAATGCGGAAGTGAAAACCTTAATCAAGTATTTGGTGGCTTTGCTATTCTTGGCGGACAAGCAGTCAATGTGAAACCAAGCAACTCTGGTAACAATGGCGGTGGCTGCTGTGGTGGTTCGGGTAGCGGTTGTTGTTAATAACGGACAGTCATTGTAATAGATGATGATCACCAAACAATCTGGAGACTCGCTTTTGCGAGTATGACAAAATGAAAAATAAAGGAATAACAAAAATGAAAATAGAAATTTTCGACCCGCCGATGTGCTGTCCAAGCGGTTTATGCGGACCGGATATTGATCCGGCATTGCTCGACATCAACGAGGCGATTATAAAATTGAAAAAGGGACTTGACGGGAAAGTAAGCATCGAAAGATATTTGCTTAGTCAACAGGGAGCAAAGTTTATGCAGCAGCCGGAAGTGATGAAGCGTCTGCAATCAAACGGCGTTGAAGTTCTTCCATTGACTTTGGTTGATGGTAAAGTTGTGAAAGAAAAAGAATACCCAACTTTTAATGAACTTATTAATTATGCAAAAGAGAAAGAATAGAACGCGGATTTAGCTGATCTAGCGGATTTAAACGGATTTATGCAGACAGAATTATTACATAAAGATATTACTGATTTGATTATCAAGGCATTTTATAATGTTTATAATAAACTCGGATATGGATTTTTAGAAAAAGTCTACGAAAACTCTATGTTAATTGAATTGCAAGATCTCGGATTGGAATGTGAAAGACAAAAACAGATTGAAGTCTTTTATAAAAATAAAAATGTTGGTGAATATTTTGCTGATTTGATTGTTAAAGATCTTATTATAATTGAATTAAAAGCGGCTGAAAATATCTGTCAGGAACACGAAGCCCAGTTAACAAATTATTTACGTGCAACAAATTGTGAAGTTGGTTTACTATTAAATTTTGGTAAAACCCCACAATTCAAAAGAAAAATTTTCAAAAATGAATTTAAAAATAATCAGCGTTGATCAGCTCAATCCGCTCGATCAGCGTTCCATTAAAAAGGAGAAACAATGAGCAACACAAAATATATTTTTTTCAGCGGCAAAGGCGGCGTTGGTAAAACTACAATGGCTTGCGCAACCGCAGTACATTATGCAAATGCAGGTAAAAAAACATTAATCGTTACAACCGATCCGGCAAGTAATTTAGCGGATGTTTTTGAAACAGAAATAGGACATAAAATAACTCCACTCATAAATAATTTATGGGGAATGGAAATAGATCCCGACAGAGCAACGGAAGAATACCGTGAAAGAATACTGGCACCAATGCGTGCAGTTATGCCCGAAAGTGTAATGGCAGTCTTGGAAGAACAATTCAATTCTCCGTGCACAACTGAAATCGCTTCATTCGATCGGTTTGTTGATTTTATTGTTGCTGAAAAAGAAGGTAAGGGTGAGAAATATGATGTAGTAATTTTTGATACAGCGCCAACGGGACACACTATTCGTCTTCTCGAATTACCGGTTGATTGGAGTAAGCATATTGAAGAATCGGCAAAAGGACAAGGCAACACTTGCATCGGTCCGGTAGCATCTATTCAGGAAAATAAAGTTAAGTATGATGAAGCGACAAATTTATTAGCCGATGCAGAAAGAACAACTTTTATGTTCGTTCTTCAACCGGAAGAAACCTCTGTTTATGAAACAAAACGTTCATCAAAAGAATTAAAAGAAATAGGTATTAAAAATGTTGAATTGATTATTAACGGAATGCTTCCCGAAGAAGTCTGTGAACATCCTTTTTTCAAAAGCAGATTTGATATGCAGCAAAGGTATATCAAAATTATTGAATCTGATTTCCCCTTGAAAATCAGAAAAATGTATCAGCGCGACGGCGAGATTAAAGGCATTGAGAGAATATTAAATATTGAAAAAGATTTATTTGATAATTCAGCTAGGCAGACTTATTCAGTTGGTAATGGTGAGTTATTAAGTGCTCATTTTAATAATTTCATACCGGATTCTATTGATGACATTATCAAGCCAAACGGAAAGACCAAATCTATTTTCTTTACAGGTAAAGGCGGAGTTGGTAAGACCGTTATTTCAGTCGCAACAGCTTATAAGTTTGCAACAGAAGGATATAAAACATTATTGCTAACAACCGATCCGGCAGCGCACATTGGTGAAGTACTCGAACAAAATATTACTGACCATATACAGAAAGTTGAAGGCGTAGAAAATCTTTGGTCTGTAATTGTTGACCAGGAAAAAGCTACGGAAGAATACAAACAACGCATTATCGAAGAATCAAAACCAAAATATTCTGAAGATATGATGGTGGCAATAAAAGAAGAACTTGAATCGCCTTGCACAGAAGAGATGGCGGCTTTTAATAAGTTTATGGGCTACGTTGAAAGTGATGATTATGATTTTGTTGTATTCGATACAGCACCAACCGGACATACACTGCGATTACTTGAACTGCCTTTCGATTACAGCGACCAGGTAAGTTTAATGGTTACA
>PFVB01000005.1 GCA_002790395.1 Ignavibacteriales bacterium CG_4_9_14_3_um_filter_34_10
AAAACCTTATATTCGGTTTTTAAAAATGCGATTGCACCTTCTTTAATGTGCTGAGAAATCTCAGTCATTTTTTTTGTGCCGGTACTTTGTTTGTTTATCCATGAGTTTTTGAAAGACGAATACACTAATGCCGCCAAGCCTGAAACCGGTATTAAGTAAATTAAAGACCACATATCCATTCCTTAAATTCCTCTTTAATTAGTTAATTGTGAATTAATTTTATTGATACTTTGACTATAATATTCAAAAGTTTTGTTTAAACCAAATTGAATAAAATTTTCTATTACTGAAATGCAATAATCAATCTTGGGTTCTATTTGAATTATTTCATCATGAGTAAAAGGAGAAAGAACATAATTTGCCATCTTACCATTGTCAAAATCATTTCCTACTCCAAATCGAAGTCTGACAAACTTATTACTTTCAAGGGTTTCGATAATTGAAGCAATTCCATTGTGCCCGCCATCGCCACCTGATTTACGAAGTCGTATTTGACCAAGCGGGAGATTTATGTCGTCTGATATTACTAATATCGAATTTATTCCCTGATCAAAATCCAATAAAGTTTGTTTGACTGCAAGCCCCGAAAGATTTACATAAGTATTCGGTTTGATTAAAACAAAACAGGAAGCGTCAATTGAGCTTCCTGTAAAATCATATTTATGTCTTTTTTTATTGAACTCTAACTGGAGTTTTTCTGCAAATTTATCTAGGATTATAAAGCCTACATTGTGCCTTGTAAGTTTATATTTATTCCCTTTATTTCCAATACCGATTATAATCTTCAAGACAAGTAATTAATCTTCTTCAACTTTTCCTTTTGCTATAACTTCAGGCTCTTTGCTTTCTTCGGTTGCAGCAACAGTGGTTTCTGCTTCCACTCTCATTGTTGTTACAGCAACAACAGAAGCTTCTTCTGAAGTTATGATATTGATATTATCAAACTTTAAATCTCGGACATGAATTGCATCGCCGATATTTAAATTAGTGACATCAATTTCAAGATGTTGTGGAATATTTGCAGGCAAGCATTCAATATCAATCTTATGAAGATATTGTTGTAAAACTCCACCTTGCTTAAGACCTATAGCAGTGCCTGTTATTAATACTGGAACCTGAAATGAAATCATCTCATTTGCAGATATTCCCTGTAAATCAATATGAATTACTCTGTCTGATACTGGATCAAATTGTACGTCTTTTAAAATGCATTTTATAGCTTCTTCGTTTTCAAAAGATAAATTTACTAAGTGTGTTTCCGCTGTGAAGACTAATGGTTTTAATGCAATTTCAGGAACCGAAAAGGTTATAGGATTTGTTCCGTGAGAATAATAAATTCCAGGCACGTATCCGCTTTTTCGTAATTGGTTCACAACACCTTTAGTGCTGATTTCCCGTTTCTTTGCATTTAGACTTATTTCTGACATATTTATACTCCGTTTAATTTCTAACTTTTATCAACATCAAATAATGAACTGACCGACTCATTAAGGAATGATCTGTGAATAGCTTCAGCAAACAGATGACTTGCAGATTTAACCTCAATTTTCTTTAATCCTGTTTGTTTTAATGGAATAGTATCGGTCACATATAATTTTTCAATCTCGCTATTTTCGATCTTTTCTATTGCATCTCCTGAAAGCACCGGATGAGTAACTGATCCAAATATTCTTTTGGCACCTTTTTTCTTTAATGCTTCAATGGCTGAAACGAAAGTTCCGCCTGTATCAATAATATCATCAACCAACAGAATATCCTGATCTTCAACATCACCTATAATATTCATGACTTGTGTTTTATTTGGCTCGGGTCTTCTTTTGTCGATTACTACTAATTTCCCATTCAGTCTTTTTGAATAAGAACGTGCCATTTTAATTCCACCTACATCAGGAGAAACTACAGTAAGATTGGCACTGATCTCCTTAAAGTGGGAACTGAAAACCGGTGATGCGTAAAGATGATCTGTAGGTATATCAAAAAAACCTTGAATCTGCGAAGCATGCAAATCCATTGTAATTGCTCTGTCAGCTCCGGCGACTGTAATAAGATTTGCAACTAATTTTGATGTTATTGCAACTCTCGGCTGATCTTTCCTGTCCTGCCTCGCATAACCAAAATATGGAATTACAGCAGTAATTCGTCTTGCAGATGATCTCTTTGCAGCATCAATCATAATCAATAATTCCATCAAGTTTTCAGCAGGTGACATCGTTGATTGTATTATATAAACATCGAGTCCTCTGATATTTTCTTTGTATTTTGCCCAAATTTCACCATCGCTGAATTTTTTTAATTCAATTTCACCCATACTAAGGTCTAAATACTTACAAACTTTTTCAGTGAATTCGGGATTTGAACTGCCTGAAAATATTCTTGGTTGTGCGTCCGGCATAGTTTTATCTAAATATTATAAAAATTGTGGCAAAATATAACTAAATGCATTTTGTATGTCAAATTAATGAAAAATTGGAATTATTTCTTTTTCCTGAATAAAAAGAAAATGACAATAATTATCATCAATCCTGCCATATAATAAATAATTACAGGAGTTTCTTTTAATTTATATGGAATAAATGTTACTTCAATATTTTTATCCCGATTCGATTCGCCTGAATTGTATTCCCATGTTAGCTTGTTATTCTCTTTCAAGTTGGCATTGTGAGTAAGAATTTTGCCAGGAATGTAATAAATATACTTGACTGAAAGTTTCTGGTTTTCGAATCCGAAACCTGTTACAAATGAATGTGCAACCTGCTTAAAAACTTTTGTATCATCAGTTCCGTCCTTGTAAGAAAACTGCGAATCCTTAAATGGCTCAGCCAGATTTAATGAATCAATCGAAGAAAATGAAATTTCAACTTTACCATGAATAGTAGAATCGGCATAATCATTATATACTTCAATGTTTTTTATCTTAGAATAATCCGATGCAAATTCATTCCGTATAGAATCGGCATTGAAAATACCAAGCCTATTAACTACAGTTGTGTCATTGTCGAAATCAACTTTCATCCAGTAATGTATATACATATCACCCGAGCCGTCAATTTTTAAGGTTGTTACCTGAGTGTAATTTAAACATCCGCTTAAAGTGAAACTTAGTAGAACGATTAATAATAACTTTTTAATATTCATGATTTTATTTCTTTTATTGATCCAAACATAATATTATTTTTTATTTAAGAGAAGAGGTTTGTAAAAAGATACATTAAATTTATTTTTGCAGGTGAATTTTTTAACGATTGGAGAAATATATGCCATCTTATGATTACAAATGTCTTAATTGTGGCGATACATT
>PFVB01000165.1 GCA_002790395.1 Ignavibacteriales bacterium CG_4_9_14_3_um_filter_34_10
GGAGACAGATTCGCAATAAAACGGCATTCACTCCTAATATGAACACCAGAGATTATAAAGAAGTAAAGTTGTTGGCAAAGATGATTTTGTTACGTTAATTTTCCCCCAGACAAAATAAAACTTGTTGAAAGGATTAATATGAATATTCAAATATTTGGCACAAAAAAATGCAGTGACACAAAAAAAGCAGAGAGATTCTTTAAAGAAAGAAGAATCACCTTTCACTTTCGTGACTTAGCCGAAAAAGGAATAAGTAAAGGAGAGCTTGAAAACATTTTGCGCGTCTTTCAGCCGGAAAATTTAATTGATAAAGAAAGCAAACAATACCGATTGCGAAATTTGGGTTTTATAAAATATGATATTGAGGATGAGTTGTTGGCAGATGCACTCCTTTTTAAAACTCCAATCGTTAGAAACGGAAGTAAAGTCACACTTGGATATTCTCCAGACGAGTGGAAAAAGTGGATTGGTGAAGAAAAGTTATAGAACGCCAAGTGATTTAAAGTCACGTAAAAGTTTTTCGAAATCGAATTCCAGCCAAAAAATACATCCTATTGTGCTGCAAGGTTTTTAATTCCTTCTTCGTCAAGTCGGAAAACTGTCCAATCATTCATTGGTTTTGCCCCGAGACTTCTATAAAAATTTATTGCAGGTTCATTCCAATCAAGCACCGACCATTCAAATCTTCCGCAGTCATTTTCTTTTGCAATCCGGGCAAGTTCTGTCAGCATTTGCTTGCCAAATCCTTTACCTCGCATTTCCGGCAGGACAAAAACGTCCTCAAGATAAAGTCCGGGCTTCCCTTTAAAAGTGGAAAAATTATAAAAGTAGATCGCAAAGCAAACCGGTTTTCCCGCGTAATAACCAAGCAGAGCTTTAGCAGTTGAATTTTCAGAAAATAAAGTTCTGAGCAATAGTTCCGGAGTTGCCGTAACTTCATGTGTTAGTTTTTCGTATTCGGCAAGTGCTTTGATGAAATTCAAAACTATATTTACATCCTCACTTTTTGCCTTTCTGACAATTAATTTTTCTTCCATGTTTTTTAACCTCATTTTGAAAAAATTACCTGTTCAATTTTCTTTTTTACACGTTGAAAGTTAAACAAAAAAAACAAAATGAATCCTTTCGCAAATTTCAAAGAATTTATTCGGGCATAGAAATTGGTGAATAGTTTAATTAAACAGGATGATAAATGAGCAATGAAGCAAACAAAGAATTTGTAAATGATATTCAGGAATTGATGAATAAGACTTCCGGGAAAATCGAATTGTATCTGAAATCGATTAAGGAGGAAAGTGTAAATGAAATATTGAATGGTTCAATCACCAAAGCTAAGGAAATATTGGAGACAATTCTGCCTGTCCAAAATGCAGCTGAGAATTTGATGAATGCAAAAGAAGAATTTTTTGCAGCGGTGAAAATTCAAAACCTCCAACAAACGAATCAATCAGGAAAGACAGAACTCAGAGTTTTGAATACCACAAAAAATATTCCTTTAAAACAATCCGGCGGAGAGAAATTGTTTCGTGCGAGTATACTGAAAGCGCTGATTTATCTTGGGGGAAATGCGGAATTGAAATCAGTCACAGAATTTGTGAAACGTGAAAGTATTAAAACCGGAATTGTTCATGAAAAAGAAATACAAATTTTTGATGATGAGGAAAAGCTTTTGAAAATTGTAATGGAGGAAAGTTTCAGAATGCTGAAAGAGGGTTTGGTTATTGAAGATAACTTAAGCAAAAAATGGGAAATACTGCCCGCAGGAATTGATTTCCTTTCACGGCATGATATTTCAATCAAGTCTAAAGCAAATTAATTGTATTTTGTGAAAGGAACAAGTTAAAAGATGAATTACTTTACTTGTTTATAATGTTCAAACCGTTCTAAAATTTCTTTGACAAACCGAACAGTTTCAATCCCGCTTGCGTATCCGTTTTTTACAACTTCATCGTCATGAAATTTTGGATCGGATTTTAACAACAAATATTTCTCAACATTGTTTTCCCAAATATCCGGCTTTGCTTTGTTTTTATCGGCAAGTTTCTGAGCATCAATTATATGTCCCGGACCGATATTGTAGGAAGCCAAAATGAATTTTATTCTTTCTTTTGTATCGGGTACAGATTTTTTCCAAAGTTTATTCAGATAAACCAGATATGCTACACCTGCTTCCATGTTTTCGACAGGATCAAATAGATTTTCAGCACCAAACTTTTCGGCGGTTTTCGGCATCATCTGCATTAATCCAGCAGCTCCGGCGTGTGAAACTACTCCAGAATTAAATTTTGATTCCTGAAAAACAAGTGAAGCGAGCAGCCGCCAGTCCCAGTCAATATTATTTGAATATTTTTTGAAAAGATCGTCAAAGTGAGAAATTTTCCCTCTGTTTTTTGATGAAAACGCAGAAATCAACCTGTTTCGGTAGCCGGTTTTGTTTATGAAATATTTGTGGTATAAAATTTTATAATCTCTTTTTGCAGTGAAATTTTTTAGCCATTCGTTTATTGCTCCGGATAATTTTTTATCGGTTTTTCTTACACCCCAAGAAATATCAGTCCCGTTGGAAATCTGAGGACCAATTTCAATATTGTAATAATAAGCTTGATTCAACTCGGCAATATTTTTTTCTGCAGCGGCATAGTCAATATCGCCTTCAGCAACCATTTGAATCAAATCCTCGAGACTGTAATTATTGTTTGCTTCCTGCAAGTAAATTTTGCTGCCCAACTCAAGTGAAATTCTGTTCAGTTGGTTCTCATATCCGGAAGAACTGAGTATATAAATTGTCTTTCCGGCAAGGTCATTTTTAGTTTTGATTGCTTTTAACTTATCTTCATCAGATGAAATTTTTCTTTGAACCAATACCTGTTCTGTGCTGTAAATTTTATTTGTGTAATTGACAAAATTCTTTGTTTTTTGTTGATTTAAAAGGTTATAAGCAATTACATCGGCTTCACCGGTTTCAAGCATTCTGTACATTTCTGCAATATCGTTCGCCACTTTGATTTCAATATCAAGTCCGAGTTCATCTCCGAATTTTTTGATGAGTTCATATTGAAAACCGGCAGTGTGTCCGTGAAAAACGTAGTAATCGTATGCATTCGATCCCGTAACGACAACCAACTTTCCTCTTTTTGCAATTTTATCTAAATCAAAACTGAAATTTTCTTTTGAATTAAAATCGCAGCTACTTCCAAAAACAAATAAAGTTAGCACAAAAATAAAAAACAGTTTTTTAATCATTCACAACTTTTCTTATAATATTTTCAAATTTAAATTGGTGGTTGAACTCTTTTTTGCCTTTCCATTACAAATTAAAGGAAAGAACTTAACAAATGCAAATATCAGAATCTGTGACTGTT
>PFVB01000092.1 GCA_002790395.1 Ignavibacteriales bacterium CG_4_9_14_3_um_filter_34_10
TACCCGTGGATTCAATGCGAACGCCGTTTACTGCTTTGTAAAGTTTAATCTTTGCCAGAAGTTTATCCTGCTCAATTATTTCTTTTGACAAATCATTTTTCTTTGCAGGAATATTTGCAAAAGCAAAATACATTCCCTTTTTAGCATTGGTAAAAGCCTTCTGAATGTTATCTTCAAATGTAAGGCTGTCGGCCTGTGCCCACAATAAAACCGGAAAGAAAAGAATTAATAAAAATTTCATTTTAGTAATCCTTAATTATTAATAAAAACCCGCATAAAATGCTGGCATAAAATTATCTTAATCCTTTTGCAATTTCACTCAGTCTTTGAATTCTTTCTTCAACAGGCGGATGTGTCGAAAATAATTTTGCAAAAGACTTACCACTCAGAGGATTGACAATAAACATGTGAGCAGAAGCATTGTCTGCATTTCGCATTGGCAACCGTTCGTTTGTTGCAGAAAGTTTTCCAAGTGCAGAAGCGAGAGCGAGCGGTTTTCCTGAAATTGCAGCACCACCGGCATCAGCCATATATTCACGTGAGCGTGAAATTGCAAGCTGAATCAACATCGCAGCAATCGGTGCGAGTATCAGTAAAAGCAAATCACCGAGCGGATTTCCTTCTTCTCTGTCGCTGCTTCTTCCTCCAAACATTGCAGCAAATCCAGCCATTCGTGCAATGAATGTTATTGTTCCAACCAGCGTTGCAGCAATTGTGCTTACAAGTATGTCCCTGTTTTTTACGTGTGAAAGTTCATGAGAAATAACGCCTTCAAGTTCATCACTGTTTAATATGCTCATTATTCCGGTTGTAACAGCAACAGCAGCATGTTCGGGATTTCTTCCGGTTGCAAAAGCATTTGGCGTTGGATTCTCAACAATATAAACACGAGGCATCGGAATCATTGCTTTTTGTGAAAGTTTTTCTACAATGTTAAAAAGCTCAGGTGCATCTTTATATTCAATTTCTTTTGCTTTGTACATAGCAAGCACAATTTTGTCAGAGAACCAATAAGAACCAAAATTCATTACAAGTGAAATCATAAAAGCCAACATCATTCCTGATTCGCCGCCGAGTGCCCCGCCAACCAAAATAAAAAGCACCATCATTAAAGCCATTAAAAATGCGGTTTTCATACCGTTCATAAAATTTTACTCCTTTTAATTTCTCAGTTGAACACAACAAAATGATTCAGTGTTCCCAAAGTTTGACTTGTATTTCACTGCTAATATAATTAAAATCGACTATCAAAATGAGATTTTTATGAGAAAATTTTTTTTAATTGTCACAGTTATTATACTGAATTATAACCTTGCTTCTGCACAAGAAGTATTCAGATTTTTAAACCTTCATCCAAGTCCGCGATCAGCGGCATTGGCTGGCAGTTATGTTGCGGTAAATGACGATCCAAATGTTATGTTTTATAATCCTGCCGGTATTTATGCTGGATTATCAGATCAGATTTCATTTTCGTATTTAAGTCATTTGGCTGATATAAATTCTGCATCAATGTCTTATGTAAAAAAATATGAAAATATCGGCTCGTTTGCTTTTGGAGTTCAGTATATTGGATACGGCGATATGAAGCGGGCAGATCAGTTTGGTAATGTTACTGGAAGTTTCAGCGCAAACGATATGGCGTTTACTTTGTCTTATTCAAATCAGCTTGATAATAATTTTAATTACGGGGTTAGCACAAAATTTATTTATTCCGGAATAGCAGATGTTTCATCGACAGGGCTTGCGTTTGATTTCGGGCTTCAGTATTTGTGGGTTGAGCAAAACTGGAGATTTGGATTTTCAGCAATGAATATCGGCTCGCAACTGACATCTTATTTTGATAAAAAAGAAAATCTACCAGTTGATATAAAGTTTGGTGTTTCAAAAAAACTGCAACACATGCCCTTTGAATTTTTCTTTTCTCTCAACCGGTTGAATGATCAGAAAGAGCGATTTAAAAATATTACGTTTGGCGGAGAATTCAAGCTGAGTGAAGTGATAAAGCTGCGTATTGGCTACGATGCTCAAACAAGAAAAGAACTAAAATTAGGAACAACAACAGGTTTAGCCGGATTTAATTTCGGTGCTGGCATCAAGATAAAAAATTATTTCTTTGATTATGGTTTTAGTTCATACGGATTAATTGGCGGTTTGCACAGAATCGGAATAAGCACAAAAATTTAATTGCTTCCGTTGTATGGTTTTTTGAGGTAACGCTCGGCGAATTCGTAGGATTGTCCGAATTCATCAAAGTCCAAAACTTCGCGGTATTTTTTCTTTGCTTTCTCACGCATACCAAGTACATCATAAATATTGCCGAGAAAGAGAGATGAGTTAATTAAAAATCCGGATTCTTTTTTCTTGTCAAATTTTTTTGATAATGATTCACAGTTTTCGAAATAAATTCTTGCCGAGTCATAAACAGCATTGTTTTTATGATACATTCCAAGATAATAATATGACTCGCGAACAATTTTATCATTATAACCCGGATATTTTTTCCTTGCTTTGTTTAATGCTTCTTTAAAGATTGAAGATGCCAAAAAATAGTTGTTCTTTTTTATCCAAATTCTTCCAAGCAAAACATGAAACCGCGGATTATCGGGAAATTCTTTCCGCAACTGATTAACATATTCCATCGACTTATTATAATCTTTTTCAAAAGTGTAATACAAAGTTGACAGAAAATAAATTGATTCGTACTTGGCGTACTTGCCTTTTGTTGCCGCATAATTCAACTGATCGATTCCGCGTTTCTTATTGCCTTTTGGCAGAAACGCAATCAGTGGTTTTACAAACGGATAGTTATCTGGAATAACTGCTGCGAGATAATTATAAATACCAAAACCAAGCTGAACATCCGTGTTTTTCGGATTTGCAATGTATGCTTTTTTTACAAGCGGGAGAGCGTCTTTCCCATCGAGAGCGGCATTTACCCAACTCTTACGAACTGCATAAAGACGTCCGCGGAATCCAAGCGAGCCTCCTTTGAAAAATATTGCGCCGGAATTATTTGGGTTTTTCTCCAATATCTCATCACAGAAATCAATTACTTTGTCTAACTTTTCAATAAACAAATCATCATATTTTTCATTATCCAAATCAAGCAAAATTTTCCACCATAAAATCATGGCGTCAAAAAAATATCCTGCCGG
>PFVB01000186.1 GCA_002790395.1 Ignavibacteriales bacterium CG_4_9_14_3_um_filter_34_10
CAACCTTTACAACTACTACAACAATACCCAAAAAATTCACCCTTTTTTTACAAAATGTCTTCTAATCCCATTTTTCTTTCTCAAAAATTGAAAGAAAATCACTAAATATTAGTACCGATAATGAATCAATTAAAAAATATTTGAAAAATAATTAGAAAATGAGGGTAACCTTTTGGTTAAAATCAGAATATATAGGTAGCGGGAGTTAAGAAATTGTGAGAGGGCATAAAATTTGATTATTTTACGTAGATTAATTATAATTAAAAAGAAATAGAACTTAAAGTTTGGATCGAATTGTTTTTTTTATAATTTTAATCCGTCTAACTATTAAAACACCCTGACGATGAATATTCCCCGATATTCAATGAAGCCGAAAACGAAAGGTGGACATTTCCTTCTGCCTTTCCACAAGATAAAACTTAACATCATGTTGCCTATGGATAAAACCTGATTGTTCTGTCGGGTTGTCTTGAAATTCAATTGCCTTGTAAGTATTGGCAGAAAAAAGGCAACACAATCCGAAAATCATGCTGCCTCAAACGTATCATGAACCCGAGTTTGTGCTCATATGGGTTCACCTAACAACACAAAAATATGAAAAGAATTTTATTATTAACATCATTGTTTACTGTGCTTGTATTTAGTGCTTGTCAGAGCAATTGCTTATTGGAAAAACAAAGTAATGATACTGATCAATAAACTTCAGATAGTAAATGGGAATTCACAAAAGATGTGACTTTACCGAATGGAAACAACATCGCTTATTTGAAAATATGTTCTAATATAAGGATAGTCTAAACATTTATTTGGAAATTATTGATATTAAGTTGTTGCGTTTAACATAAACTTAAAAACTAACAATTATGAAAAATCAGAAATTTATTATAAGTTTTATTTTAGGATTAATATTGTTAATCCCAGTTAAGACTTTCAGTCAAAATCAATCTCTATTTGAAATCACAAATGAAAAAGAGTTATTGTTAACAAATGAACATTCCCAAAAGCTTGAAAAGCTAAAAAAGAACAAACTATACAAAAGCATAGAACTAATTAAACTTGGAAATGTTTCCAAAATTTCAAAAACTAATAACGGAGCACTTCCTATAAAAATACCCGGAATAACGAAATCATATGTGGCCAAACCTGTTGAAATCGAATATTCTTCAGAAGAAAACTTTATTTGGAAAGGTGAGTTTAAGAAGGACGATGGTTACATTAAATTGATATGTAAGAATGGTGAAATATTTGGGAATATCCAAATTAATAACAGATTCTTTGAAATTCAGTCTTTTGAACCCGGTAAAAATGTAATCATTGAGTATAATGAAAAAGAATTGGCCGAAATGACATGCGGAAATAACCATGAGGAACCCAACACAACAGAAAGCGTATCTGGAGGGAAAATGTTAAAATCTGCAACAACAACTACAACTCGTGCAACAGTCAGGGTATTAGCACTATTTACAGATGCAGCGCAAGCCGCAGTAACAAATATAAATAATACTGCCAGTCTTGCAATTTCTCAAATGAATGATGCAATTAGCAATAGTGAAGTTAATTATAGCCTTGTTATGACATTAGCTAGCGTTCAACGTTTGGTATTTACTGAAAACCCAAATGATATTTATGGAGATGTAAACTCACTAAGTATTAATGCAACAGCTGCCAATCTGAGAAATACAAATGAAGCTGATATCGTGATATTACTGACAGATGGAAATTATACAGATGGATATTACTCATATTATGGCATCGTTGATAATATTGGTCCAAACAACGCTGATGCATATGCTATTGTAGAAGCAGATGCAGCAACTTCATCCAGGTATACCTTTGCACATGAAGCGTGTCACCTTTTTGGGGGTAGACATGACAATGATCCTTCTGGTACATATGAACATGGATATGAATTTTTGACAGGAATTTGGCCTTTCAGAACCGAAAGGCATACTGTCATGTGTACAGTAAGCGACGAACCTAGAATTATGTATTATTCAAATCCTGATGTTGATTATAAAAACAAAGCAACCGGGACTTCGACTAGTAACGATGTTGCTAGAAAGTTAGAAATTGAAGCGTCAACTGTAGAGGGATTCAGATCGTTTAATCCTCCGTTATCAGTTTATATTTCAGGTCCGACTAAAGGTAATAATTCAGGAACATACACATGGTATGCCATTGCATCTGGTGGCATCACCCCATACTCATATTCATGGAATTACAGTTTAGATGGATATTCATATAGTCCAACAATAAGTCAATCATCTTCATATACAGGATCATTGCCATATAACAATGATTTATTCTTAAGGGTTACTGTAGGTTCTTCAGATGGTCAATCAGCAGTTGATTTCCATACAACAATAAATCAAGGCATCGAAGAATTATTAAAATCAACTACGAATTCATCGGATATAATAGATACTTTGAATATTAAATCAGAGGCAATATCAAATTTGTCAACTGAATTTACAATATATCCTAACCCCACAACTAACTTTTCTACAATAATATACAATGTAAATAAAGATGGGCTAGTTTCCTTAGAGATATTAGATGTTAATGGAAGAAAGATAAAGACATTATTAAACTCAAAACAGGAGAAAGGCAGGTATTCTTTTGAATTTGATATGACAAATTGCGAAAGTGGAATATATTTATGCAAATTATCAATTAATGGTCAAGTTTATTCAAATAAATTTATTGTAAGATAAATAATTAATAGCCGTCCTGTATATCAGAACGGCTATCTTAAATTTTTAAAACATGAAACAATATTGCATAATATTAACAATTGCCATTTCCTTGTTATTAAGTTGCAACAATGATAATGAAAAATTGCCTGATTTGTCAAAAATTACTTCAAAGAAGAATGGACAACTTTGGGAAACTAACGCTGTGGCCTTTATTACAAATAGAGGAAGTGTTTCAAAAGTCTCTATTCCAGCAACTGTAAGAAATGAATTTGGATATGAGAGGGAATATTTGCATTTTGGATATATTCCTTTACAATTAGGTAGTCATAATTTAGTAAGTTTTTTACCTAATTCAATGGTTGATACTATCTATTCAAGTTATACAACTTTATCTGATGATGGAGATGTTGTTGAAGACAGATTTGTTGTTTTTAGTGGTGAACTTAACTATATATACTTTACGACGATAGATACAATCAATATGAAATTATGCGGTAATTTCCAAGTTGCATTTATCAGGGATATAAATGATCCAATAGACAATCCAAATCTACCTGATACGATCTGCTTTACTGAAGGAAGATTCTGTTTAGAAATGATAAGCAGCAAATAAAAT
>PFVB01000054.1:0-1092 GCA_002790395.1 Ignavibacteriales bacterium CG_4_9_14_3_um_filter_34_10
AATCTTTTGACAGTGTAAAATCCATTCGGTGATAATCCGGCATTCTCAAAATATTTCTGTCACCAAGAATTGCATATGATGAATATGAATTTAAGATATAATTATTACTATGAAAATCATTAAAAAACAACTTGTCGTAGAAGCCTGAAAATGGAGTAAAAGGCAATCCGCTGCTGTAAATCCACGTAGTTGCAGCCGACCAGCCAGCACCGAGATTCAAATCAACAATAATATTAGCTGAATGACGGGCATCATACTTTGGATAGTAAGTCCAGCCATTCACTGTTAAATAAGACCATGAGAGCGAATACGATGCTGTAATATTAACGGGTGCTACAGAAAATCTATTTAATATTTCCCAACCGAATGATTCACCAGAACCGGAAACAAAATCAGGATCAGCATTGATTTTTTTATCAGGATTCATAATCGGAAGCTGATTCATTTTTTTTGCATATCCTTCAAGCTGAATATTCCACAATGGGAATGGGAAATAATCTAATCCAAATGAATAATGCGTCGAGTTCGATGGTTTCAGATAATCCGGAATAATTATCCACGGTTCAAACAAACTTATAATTTCACTCTCGCTCGATAATGTCGTAATCTCCTGCTGATAAATTCCCCATGCAGCTTTTAAAGTCATGTTTGAAAAAAGAAGATAACTTGCACTTACACGTGGTTCAAATTTCAGTCCTGCATTACTTGTCAAAGTGATAAAATTAAATCTTGTACCAACATCCAGTCCAAAATCTGAAAGACTAAGAAACTTGAATTTAGTAAACAAAACAAGGCTTGATCCACGGTTATTATAATCCGAAATAACACCGAGTTTATTGCTCATTAAATAATTTGTTTTGATACTATGTATATTAAAGCCAGTAACAAATTCATTTTTGCTGTCAAACAAATATGTGAAAATCGCATCCAAAGAAACATCTGATAAATCATTTTTACGTGCCAATACTTCACTGAAATTTGGATCAACAGCACCTGAAAATTGACTTATTGATAAATTGAATTCTGAGTAAAGCGGAACATCATACACTTTAAACCATTGAATACCGAAAATATTGTTTCGCCAGTTAAAAT
>PFVB01000054.1:1112-3284 GCA_002790395.1 Ignavibacteriales bacterium CG_4_9_14_3_um_filter_34_10
TAATCAAGTTTATCACCGCTTATAAATGAATGTAATTCAAACTTTGAACCACCGATAAAATCAGGATTGGAATAATTTATCTTAAATGAAATATCATGAAAATCGAACGGTGCATTTTGGTTATTAACAAACTTCCTTAAAATTTCATTTGAATAGCTCTTCCTTGCTGTGAAAACAAACGAGCCATGAGGAATCGGACCTTCAAACAAAGTTTTAACCGACAGAAAGCTTGCATTTGCTTTGAAGGAAAGCTTGTTCTTGTTGCCGTCTTTTGTGATCATTCTCAATACGGAACTTAATCTTCCTCCGTACTCTGAAGTAAATCCACCTTTGAAAAATTCAACATTGTTTATCATATCGGGATCAACTACGCTGAAAATTCCAAGAGCATGAAATGGATTATACAGCGGAACATTATTAAGTAAAACCATATTCTGATTACTCGCTCCGCCGCGCACATAGTATCTTGCTGAAATATCACCTGTTGATCTAACACCGGGCAAATACTGAAGAGATCTCAAAACATCTGTTTCAACTCCTTTTGGCAGTACTTCAAGCTCCTTCATTGAGATTCGTGTTAACCCGATATCGGTTGAATTTTTTTCAATAATTCTCTCACCGATTTTTTCCACCTGATTCAATTGCATGGAAGACGGCGAAAGTTTTACATTTATATGAGTAATATTATTGTTCGATACCGCCACTCGAATTGATTTCGATTCATAACCAACATAAGAAATTTTTACTTTATAAGTTTTTCCTCCTGGAATTCCGGAAATAATAAAAAATCCTTTTTCATCTGTGGAAGTTCCCATTTTCGCTTCTTCAATAAAAACATTTGAATAAGCAAGAGCTTCACCGTTGGTTGAATCTGTAACAAAACCCCGTAATCTGCCAGTATGCTGAGCTTGAATTACCATACTGCAAATAATCAGCAGAACTGAAATTAATTTAATTCTTGACATTAATTATCTCTTAGTGAATATGGTGAATGTTTTTAGGAAATCGATTTTACAACTCCGCCGTCAATTAAAATCGTTGTGCCCGTAATAAAAGAAGCCTGCTCAGATGAAAGATATACTATCAAAGAGCCGATTTCATCGGGTCTTGCCAATCGTTTTAACGGAACTTCAGCCGACATGTTTGCAAGTATATGTTCATGTGATTCGCCCGTTTCTTTTGCTTTGTTGACTGCCAGTTCATAAAGTCTTCCGGTTAAAGTGTATCCCGGAGCAACATTATTGACTGTGATATTAAAACTTCCAATCTCATTGCTTAATGTTTTTGTCATTGCCGTAATTGCACTTCTGATTGAGTTTGAAAGAATCAGATTATCCACTGGCTGCTTAACACTAAGTGATGTAATATTTATAATCCGTCCCCATTTTTTTCCTTTCATATCAGGCAGAACTCTTTTTATCATCCGCACTGTACTCATCAATAATTGTTCAAACGCGTAAAACCAATCATCATCATTCAGGTCAGTAAATTTTCCGGGTACAGGCCCGCCAACATTATTGACTAAAATATCAATCGGACCAAAGTTCTTTTTAACAACATTTACGGCATTTTCAATATCTGAATCTTTTGTAAGATCACACACAATCCATAAAGGTTCGATGTTATAAGATTTTTTAATCTCTGCCACAGCAGAAATTAAATTAGCTTGTGAACGTGAACAAATTGCTACTTTGCATCCTTCTTTGATAAACAGTTCAGCAGTAGCTCTGCCTATTCCTTTGCTTCCGCCGGTTATTAGTACAGTTTTATTTTTTAAATCTAATTCCATATAAAATTCTTATTCTATGAGTAAAAAATAAACAATATAAGACAATGTTGAAATAAAAAAAATCAACGAAAGTATTTTATTTGGAACTGTTGCGCCTTTTTCGCAGAGTCTGATACAAAGCCCAAAGTCAGAAGTGGATATTTCTTCAATATGGATAAATATACTTGACTTCGATAATCCTGTTGATGTTGATGATAAAACTGAGCTTCTAAAAGAATATTCTCTTTCACAAAATTATCCGAATCCTTTTAATCCGAGCACAACGATAAATTATTCTGTCCTGTCAAACGTGAAAATAATTGTTTATGATATTCTTGGTTGTGAAGTAGCGACATTGGTAAACGAAAACAAACCTGCGGGAAATTACGAAATTACGTTTAATG
>PFVB01000177.1 GCA_002790395.1 Ignavibacteriales bacterium CG_4_9_14_3_um_filter_34_10
AGATTAGGAGCTGAAGAAGTTTATGTCGTTTATAGGCGTACAGAAAATGAGATGCCTGCGAGAAAAGAAGAAGTTACTCATGCGAAAGAGGAAGGTATCAAATTTTTATTTTTACAGAATGCAAAAAGAATTTTAGGCAACAAAGAAGGCAGAGTAAACGCTTTGGAATGTCTCCGATATGAATTAGGTGAGCCGGATCAATCGGGAAGAAGAAGACCTGTTGAAATTCCAAACAGTGAATTTATTCTTGATGTTGACACGGTAATTGTCGCTATCGGAAACGGCAGCAACCCGCTAATAAGTCAGACTACTCCGGATATGCAGGTTAATAAGAGAGGAAATATTATTGTTGATGAAACTCAAAAAACTTCAGTTGACAGAATATTTGCCGGCGGTGATATTGTACTCGGTGCTGCAACCGTAATTTTAGCAATGGGAGAAGGCAGAAAAGCTGCAGCTTCAATAAATAAAATGCTCGCTGATGAATTAGCAAGTTAAGCAAATTAATTTTGTGATATATGTAAAAAATATTTTATCTGAAACTTCTGAAACTTTGCTGTCAGACTTATTCGTCATGGGCTTGATGTCATCCTGCTCCGTCAACTGACGGAGTCGAGGATGAAAGTTGGATAATTTTTCAGAAATCTCTATTTAATATTTACCGGCACGTGAATGCGGACAGTAGTTCTTGCATCTTTTCCGTCAACTTTGGCTGGAATAAATTCAGTGACATACAAAGCAACTTCAACCGAATAATCAGCTCCATATCCCAGACCGGAAACTATTTTTGTATCTCTGACTAAACCGTATTCATCAACATCAACGTCAACAGTCACGATACCATTGATATTTAATCTTTTTACCTGTTCAGGGATTATCAGCTTATCCAAAATATCCTTCAAACCGTTTTGCGGACGAGGACAAATATCAAGGTTGCATTCAAAATTCTTTGATAATATTAGCCTTCTCTTTTCAGCAAGTGTATCTTTTTGTTCAACAATTTTTTTGTCTGATGGTACACTGATTTTATTTATTGATTTTTCATATTCAGCAATGATTTTATCTTTATTTTCAACTTCCTTTTTTTCTTTCAGTCTGAACTCAACATTAAAAATAACATCCGCTTCAACAGGTTTTCCCTTCTGAAAACCGGGGATGAACTTAGTTTCTTTAATAACTCTTTCAGCTTCTTCATCACATCCGAGACCAATACCACGAATAACTTTCACGCTTAAAACATCACCCAATTCGCTCACTCTTGTCAAAACATTCACTTTGCCCTCCAAGCCGTATAACTCAGCAAATTTTGGATAAACAATTTTGCTTTGAATTTCTTCAATGCCACCTGCAGGTTTTGGGCAATTTTCAATTTCACAAATAAATAAGTCTATATTCTTTTTGACTTCATTTTGTCTGTTACCGAGATAAGCTTCTATCGGTGGATTGTAAGTTGAATCGAAATCCAACTCAACAGAATTAATAAGTATTCCCCGTTTATATTCTCTGATTGATTTTAAAGCGCCATTTTCATAATAAATTTTATTGGCACCTTCTCTGACTCCATCAACAATATAAAACTCCTCTTTCACAAGACCATTTTCATAAAAATCTCTTTGAACACCGCTTAATATTCCAAGACTATAATATCGTTCTGATTTCAGATTACCATTTTCATAAAAAAAATAACTTGTGCCATCAAGGATTTCATTTACATAGGAAATACTTTCTTTGATTTTTTTATTCGGGTAGTAAGAATTTATAACTCCATTCTGCGAATAAATCTGACTGCAATCAATAAAGAGAATGATAAACAAAAATGATTTCTTAAAAATTTTCACTAAGGGAGTCACGAATTATTTTTTAACTCATGCCAAATAAGAGCAGATGCGCCTAAAATTGCCGCATCACCTTCAGGCAGACCGGATAATAAAATTTTTACTTTCCCTCTGAATATTGACAACAAATTATTTTCAAGATGCTTCCTTGTCGGTTCCAGCAATAATTCTCCCGATTGAGCCAAACCTCCAAAGAGAACAAATGCTTCGGGACTTAAATAAGCAACAGCATCAGCCATTGCTTGTCCGAGAATCTTCCCGGTAAATTTGAATGCATTTGTTGCAATTTTATCGCCTGATTTTGCAGCTTCAAAAATTTTCTTCGAAGTCAATTCATTGTAGCAAACATCCCGCAAAACACTTGATTCTGTTGAATTGGCAAGCAGTTCAAATACTGTTCGTTTTAATCCGGGTGCCGAAGCATAAGTTTCAAGGCAGCCTCTTTTACCGCAGCCGCATTTTCTTCCCTCAGCGATAACAGATGTGTGCCCCATTTCCCCTGCAAATCCTGAATGACCGTAAAGCAAATCTCCATTAACTACAATTCCACTTCCAAGCCCTGTCCCTAAAGTTATTTCGATAAAGTTTTTCATTCCCCGTGCTGCACCGAATTTCAGTTCGCCCAATGCAGCAGCATTTGCATCATTTGTAACAGCAACCGGCAAATCATAATATTTTTTGATTAATGTAATCAGATTAACCATTCCCCAGTTTAAGTTAGGAGGATTTTCAACACTCCCTGTGTAATAATTTGCATTTGGAGCGCCGACTCCGATACCGATAATCTGAAATTTTTCCGTGTATTCATTGTAAATCGGAGCAAATTTTTCGAATAAACGCTTGAACAAATCCTCTGCAGGATTCATTGCATTGGTTGGTATTGATTCTTTTGATTCGATCTTTCCTTTTTCATCCACAAGACCAAAGACGGTATTAGTGCCACCGATATCGATTCCAAGTGCCACTTTTGATTTTGCCATTTTTACTCCAAAATTTAATTTCACTATGCAAAACTATAAATTTTTGTTTTAATTTTTTGATAAAAACTTTATTGCAATTGTTTTTACTCATAAATTATTTCAAATTGTATATTCTACACTTTACATTATACATTTTCAAAATTCTTTCCTATATTTGCACACAAATTTTGAAACTTTAGCATTCATACGGAGAGGTGGCCGAGTGGCTGAAGGCAACGGTTTGCTAAACCGTCGTAGTGGGTAAACTGCTACCGAGGGTTCGAATCCCTCCCTCTCCGCCAACCTGCGCTAAAGCTTCGGTTGGCAGGCCATGCATATTATTTCGGTTGGCAGGCCATGCGGTTTACTTCTGCAGGTAAACTTTTTGATAACTTTCTATTAAAATTTTATGTGGT
>PFVB01000213.1 GCA_002790395.1 Ignavibacteriales bacterium CG_4_9_14_3_um_filter_34_10
TTGAATGCGAACTGTGCTTCTTTTTAATGTCTGTGTAAATATAAATATTTTCTGCGTTTATCATTTTGCGATATCTCAGTAATTCACCCGCGTCTGACTGAAAAAAACCTTCATCGGCAACATGCCCAAATACAAATCCTTCAGCGCGAATAAAATCCAGATTTGCTGATTGGGCGATTGCAATTGCCTCTTTATTTGCACCTGCAAGCACCTGAATTCCGTATGGAATATTAAAATTATTTTTGACAGAGAATGCAACAGCAGTCATTGAAGAAATAATTTCCGGTCCAACTTTGCGAAGTAAATATGGAGTGTCATGCATATTTTCAATCATGATTGCATGGACACCTTCTGTTAAATATAATTCGGCTTCTTTGATTGATTGGTTTATAATTTCTTTTACGGAATATTTTGAGTTTGGTGTTCCAGGTAATGCCGGAAGATGAATCATTCCGATTACCCGTTTTTCTTTATTTTTAAATATGTTCATTTAAACCTCAATACTTTTTTCAATTCTGTTAATATTCCATCTTATTCGAAAAACAAAAAATACTGCTGCAAAGATTAATCCGGTTGAAAGACTTATCCAAACGCCGTTCACATAAAGATGAAAAGTAAAACCAAGCAAATATGAAAGCGGAATGCTGATAATCCAATAAGAAATAAATGCGAGATACATTGGAATTTTTACATCAAGCATTCCTCTGAGAACACCGAGAGAAACCGCCTGTGTTCCGTCAAAAATCTGAAAGAGCGCAGCAATTATTAATAACTCAGAAGCATAATTAATTACGCTTATATCGCTGATAAATAATGTTGGGAAAAAATCTTTTAAAATGATGAAAAGAATTCCAAACAAAGACATCAAAGAAACTCCAAGTAAAATTGCTGAGTAAATCGCTTTTCGGACTTCAACCAAATCTTTCCTGCCGAGAAAATTTCCAACTCTAATTGTTGCCGCACTTGAAATCCCAAGGACAATCATAAATGTTGTGCTTGCAAGACTAAGTGCAATCTGATGTGCAGCAAGTTGATTCGCACCCATCCAGCCTATCATTATTGCAGCGAATGAAAAAGCTCCCACTTCAAAAAACATCTGAAATCCGGTAGGAAGTCCGGTGCTGATAATTTTTTTTGTAATTTTCTTTTCTAGTTTGAACTGAAATTTTACCTTTGAATATTTCTTGAATTTTTCTGATTTATAGAAATAAATCATTATAGATAAAGCCATAAAAAAACGGGTAAGAAAACTTGCAATCCCGGCTCCATCCAAACCAAGTGCAGGAACGCCAAACTTTCCAAATATTAAAACATAATTCCCTATTATATTTACAACATTCGAAATGATTGCAACGTACATTCCGGGTTTTGTAATTGATAGCCCGTCAAAAAATTGCTTGTATGTCTGAAAAATCATCAGCGGAATCATTGAAAGACTCATGATTTTCATATATGACTTTGCATATAAAATCACTTCAGCAGGTTGATTTAAGTAATCAATAAATTCGGAGGAAATCAATGCAATCCCACTGAGGAAAATTGAAAAAAGAAAATTAACAATCATTGCCTGATTATATATCAATCCACATTCATCATGATTATCAGAACTCTTGGCAATTGCAATCAGCGGAGTAACAGCAACGCTCATTCCGATTCCAAATATCAGAATTAAAATCAAAATACTGTTGACAAGTGATGAAGCTGCAAGCTGAACTGCGCCTAATCTTCCAACCATTAAACTGTCAACAACTCCAAGCATGATATGACCCAATTGACCGATTGCAACAGGTATGGCAAGATTTAATGTGCCTGATAAATGTTGTTTGAAAGTCATTTTGATTTTGTCTTTACTTATTGTGAAATTAAATTTAAATTCACTTCAAACATAAAAATAAGTGTTGAAATAAATGATTAAAAAGATTCTGGTATTTTTTATATTAACTGCAAACATGTCTTTTGGGCAAAGTAAAATCTGTGATTACTGCAAACAGAAAATCACTGATGAATATTTGATTGTTGAAGATAAATATTTTCATCCCGGTCATTTTATCTGCGATAAATGTAAAAAGCAGATTGAAGGAGAATATGTCAAGAACGAAAACAAATTTTATCATCCGGACTGCTACAAAGAAAGTTACGTTCCAAAATGTGATGTATGCGGACATGCATTGGAAGGGGAATATTTTCAGGATTTATATGGCAATAAATATCATGCAAGACATCTGAAAGAAAGCAAAAGATGCGACAATTGTGACAGACTGATTTCAGATAAAATAACCGGCGGAGGATATAATTTGTCTGACGGAAGAAGCATTTGTAAAATATGTTATGATGATGCAGTGCCTTCAAACTCGGTGTATGATTATTTGCTTGTCAAAGTAATTAATGATTTACGCGGATTAGGAATTAATGTCCCGAAAGATAAAATTAAAATCCGGGCTGTTGATCGAACTGGACTGAAAGCAGCCGCAAAATCTGAGTATAACGATAATATGCGTGGTTATTGTAAAATTGAAAATGTCGAGACAACTTTTGGAAGAGAGACAAAACGAAAATTCAGCGCCGTAATTTATACATTAAATAAAGTTCCCCAGGATTACGTAGAAGCAACAATTGCACATGAACTTATGCATATCTGGATTGATCAAAATACAAAAATCAAGCACACACCGATTTTAGAAGAGGGAAGTTGTCATTTTATCAGTTATAAGTATTTGAGCACAAAAAATTTCAAATACAAAAAAGATATAATTCAATCTTTGTTTAATGATCCCACTCCGATTTATGGGGACGGATTCCGGAAAGTATATGAGAGATTCAAAACAAAACATATTGTTGAACTGCTTAACTATCTGAAGTCTAATTCAAAAATTTAATTAAGGTACAAATGAAGAATATTTTTATTTTCTTGATAATAGCTGGCTCGGTTTTATATTCACAAAAGTTGAAATTCTCTGGTGAAATAAAGCAGGCAAGTTTAGTAAAGTGTACAGGCGACAATATTGATTCTGCATGGCTGAATGATATTGCACTGAAAGTAAATGATAATTCTTATTTCATATTTGGTTTTGACAGAGATGATTCAATAAAGTATACACTGAAAGTGAAATACTTAAATAATGCTTTCATTACAAAAGAATTCAAACCGAAAAAACGTAAATACAATATTCAGCGTATAAATAATATGAAACCGTCTTTGGTTACTCATCCCGAAGCAGAAAATGAAAGAGTAATTAGAGAACGAAAAATCAGTCAGGAAGCAAGGAAAAAGATTGGTGAGAATTTTATTCCGATGTACGAGGCGGGATTTATACGACCGATTAAAGGCGGAAGAATTTCAGGAAGATTTGGAAATCAAAGAATATTGAATGGCGAAAAGAAAAATTTTCATAACGGAGTTGATATTGCTGCATCAGCAGGAACACCTGTTTTTGCAATGTCAGATGGCATTGTAATTCTTTCTGCGGATACTTTTTATTATGCCGGAAATAATATTTTGATTGATCACGGTGACGGATTAAACAGTTTTTATCTTCATATGAGGAAGAAATTTGTAAAAGTCGGAGACAAAGTGAAAGCGGGTGATGTAATTGGAGAAGTAGGCACAACAGGCAGATCAACGGGGCCCCATTTACACTGGGGGGTGCAATGGTTTGATAAAAGACTTGATCCGCTCGGGTTAATTAGAAATAATTCCCGTTCAAAAAAGTAAAATTGAAATATTAATTCATTGGTGTTATTATCATCGCAAATCCGCCGGCGCGGGCAAGATTTAATTCCATGATTGAATCTGAATTAATTTCTTTTGATTCAATTATTATTTCTGTTGGATTGGTCAAATAATCACTATTTGGCGAATCTCTGAAAATTTTTGCATTGTACTTTTCCCCTGATGCAAGAAAATCAAAATTCAATTTTATGTTTCTTGAATTTTCATCTGTAATACCACCTACATACCATGAATTATCTTTCTTTCTTGCTGTCACAATAAAATCTCCAATTTCTCCTGAAAGAACTTTTGTCTCGTCCCAATCAACAGGAACTTTTTCAATGAATTCAAATGCGGGATTGTTCTCATAATTCTCAATCAAATCGGCAGCCATTTGAATCGGGCTGTAGAGGACAACGTAAAGTGCCAATTGGTTTGCTATTGTTGATTGAACTCGCTCTTTGTCTTTGTATTTATCAAATGTCAGATCAAATATTCCGGGCGTATAATCTATTGGTCCGCTAAGTCCGCGTGTAAAAGGAATTATTGTTGTATGTTCAGAAGAATTACCAACGCTCCAAGCATTCCATTCCATCCCGCGCACACCTTCCCGCGATAACATGTTCGGAAAAGTTCTTCTCTCTCCGGTATCTTCAATCGGTTCATGAGCATTTACCATAATATTATACTTGGCTGCGGTTTCAAGTACTTTTCTATAATGTCTTATCATGTACTGACCATGATGATGTTCGCCTTTTGGAATAATTGTTCCTGCATAACCTGTTTTTACGGCTTTAATTCCAAGACTTTGATAAAACTTAAAAGCATTATCCAAATGTTTTTCATAATTTGCAGCCTGCCCGCCTGTTTCGTGGTGACCAATGATTTCAACATTTTTTGATTTCGCATATTGAACAAGTTCATTGATATTAAAATCAGGATATGGAGTTACAAAATCAAAATAACCTTCTGAATCTGCACCCCAGAATTCCCAACCAGTATTCCATCCTTCAACCAAAACCCCTCTTATTCCGTGTGCTGATGCAAAGTCAATGTATTTTTTTACATTATTTGTATTAGCTCCATGCAGGTTTGTTTCCCTGAATGACCATGAATCTTTTCGTTGCTTATATGCCCAAGAACTTTTTCCAATATGCATTTCCCACCAAACACCAATATATTTCATTGGCTCAATATAACTTGTGTTTGTAAGTTTATTTGGCTCATTAAGATTTAGAATTGTTGCTGATTCAATAAGTCCGCCGGCATTTTGTGAAATTAAAATTATCCGCCACGGAGTTTTAAATGGAGTCTGTGTTTTGACTTTGATTCCGTCTTTCCATGGTACGAGATGACTTTGCAAAATCAATCCGTCTTTTCTTTCAAGTGCCATATCAGAGTAATCATATAATTGAGCTTCATGAATGCTTAAATAAATTCCTGATTTTGATTTCATAGTAATCGGAGTATTTACTGCAAATGGGTTAGGATGATTTCTGTCGCCACTTGTTGGATAATTATATTTTCTTAAATCTATTTCGCTCACTTTTGTGTTGTTGTATAAATATTCATAGCTGTCATAATCAGCGGGAATCCACCAGCTTGTATAATCTTCTGCTAATTTAAATTGAGTCAGTTCATCTGTGATTTCCACATAATTCAGATTGTCCTGTTTGGGAAAATCATATCTGAAAGCAACACCGTCATTAAAAATTCTGAAAAATAAATTAACAGTTCTGTTTTGATTATCACTTTCCTGCAAAACAATTTCAAGCTGATTATAATTGTTGCGGATTGATTTGCGTTCACCCCAAACAGGCTGCCATGTTTCGTCAAACGAAGTTACATTGGCACTTTTAATTTGCAGATTGTTTTTAATTGGCTCGGTTGATTTGAATTCGAATCCCAAATAAGAAGTGTCAATTATTCTTTCGTTATTAAATTCAACAAAGTAAAATGGTGTTGATTTATTTAATCCAGCCTCGACAGTTATTCTTTTGTCCGGTGAAAGGATTTTATGATTTGTCTGTCCAAAGGCAGATGACATGAAAATTAAACAACCTGAAAAAATGGTGATGAGAGTCTTCACTTTATTACCTCGTTTTATATTAATTCGTCACCTTACGCATTTGCATGCTGAACCTGACTGCCGTCAGACAGGTTTTATTTCAGCATCTACAAAACTTAACAAAAGAAGATTCTGAAATAAATTCAGAATGACATTATTGTAAACTTTGCGTAAAGTGACTTAATTCTTAATTATAATATCAAAGTCATTTACTTTGTCTTTTTGCGCATTCGAAATTTCAAAAAAGAATTCATTGCTTTCCAAAGTTGCATTAATTGCTGAAAGTTGCTCTTTGTTCAATACTAATTTGTACTTACCGGGCAGTAATCCAAAATAATAAAAAGTTCCGTCAGAGAAAGTTGAAATTGTATTTGATTCTTCAGTAAGAATATTTATTATTTGCACTTTTAATCCCGCAATCGGAATATCTTTTTGGGGAATTTTCCGGATTACTTTTCCCGAAACTTCTCCCGCCTCGTAAAAAGGAATATTGATTTCGCGGAAAGTATTGGGTTCTGTCTCAAATGAAAATTCTTTTTTCTTTGGGATTAAAAGAGGATTCTTAATGCTTTCTTCGCGGATTTTAATTTTATAAATTGTGTAGGGATTCAGTTCATGTGCGATTATCAGTCCGTTTTTTGTGTATGTTAATTCGGCAACTGAAATATCAACTTTCCCTTCTTTGATTATGCTTTCTGTCTTGTCAAAAACTCCGTTGTTGTTTTCATCAACGAACAATCTGATAGCAGCACCTGATTTATCAATCTGATGTTTGTTCAGCAAACTGAATTGCTGATCATTCATATTATAATTAACAGAGCCTAAAACTGAAGCAGTGAATGTTTCTTTGCTAATTGAGGTGGAAAACTGTGTCTGATCAAAGTAGAATAAAGCATTCAGCTGTGTCAACGAAAATGAATTAGCAATGTTTTCAGTATGCGTAATCTGAAGCCGTCCTTTTTCAAAAAGATTAAATGAAAAAGAAACAGAATAATTTTCAGAACGGGACTGAGTTAAATTATAAAAATATCGTGCCGTTAAAATACTTCCCTGCATGTAGTTTAAGTAATAGTGAAGAAAATTCAGCGACCAGTTAAATCCGGCATCGATGGTGTTGTTATTAAAAACTGATTTGCCGGTGTTCACATTAACAAGATGATAATTAACCGACGGACTGAAATATGAAAAATATGAACTTATTCCAAAAGAAAAATCATTAAGTGTGTTCTGCTTTGTTTTTGACAGAGAATAAAACGACTGAAGATTGAATTGTGTTTCGGAAAAAATCAACGGATAAAAGATGTGAGCAGAAATTTTATCCATCAGATTCGCCTGATTGAAAAATCCATTGCGTAAAAATTTTGAGTACTCAAAATCCAAGGCGAGCTGTGATGGAAGCATTGCATCAATACTGAAATTATAAAAATTATCGGGCGAGAAAGAAAGATTTGCAAAATAGCTGTCAAATAATCTTGCAGAAGTAGTATTGTAAAAAACTGCTTTTTGATTTTTTGTCTCAAGATGTTCAATGCCGAATTTACTTGTGATCCAATCATTTACTCCATAAGCGATATCGAAACTCCGAAGATCATTTCTTGTGATATTCTGCTTTCCTACGCTTAAATTATAATTAATCTCATACTTTTGAAGCAGCAAAACAGGGATCTGATACAGTTTCGTTTTTTCCTGATACTCGCCAAAATTGCCGAAAAATTTTAGCTTGACTAAAGAAGTTCCGTAATTCAATGGCAAATCAAAAGAGAAATTTCCGGTTGCATCAGACTTAACCACATCAAATAATTGATTGTTCAGATAAAGCTCAATCGTACTGTTCGGATTTCCGGTATCAGAAATTTTTATTTTACCAAATTCAGTTCGCGGTTCAATCGGAGTATTGGTAATATTTATGCCGTCAAATGTTGTGTATTGCAAACCTTCAAAATCAAGAGTTCCTGCAGAGAAAGACGTCACATAACTGTTCTTTTCAAAAACATATTTCCACTGAGCTTCAGTCCGCGATTCACCAAATTTTGATTCCCTGAAATTTCCTCTGGTAAATAAATGAATATCACCGCCTAAAATTTCTCCTCCTCCGCCAAACATATAATAAGTGGATGGAGATGAATACTTATTGACATTATAAGTCAACTGATAGTCTGCAACTCCGAAATTGAAATATTTTTGTTCACGCTTAAAATCTATTTTGCCTTGTTCAATTTTGTTCCCATTTTGGTAAAGATAGCCATATTTGTCTTCCCGCATTTTTCTGCTTAAAATCGGCAGAGGCTCTTCCGAATTAATATTGACAGTCAAATTCGACATATCAATTCGAGTGTCAATTCCAATAATTTCTCTGTAAAAATTTTCAGGCAGAAATATGTCGAAATCATTTTTATGAAACCTATAAGGATTTAATTGATAAACTGAATCACCGAAATGAACTTGATTATTTACTAAATCAACCGACAAATTCTTATGGGTAAAAATGGTTTTCGCCTCGTAACTGTTTTTGGAGTTATTAAATTTCGATTCCACCTCTAAATTTGAAAATAATTCAAGTAAAGGTAAATAAACAACGCCGTTTTCATATAAGGCATTTAAAGTTGTATTAACAATTCCAGCATATTTCAAAGCTAAAAATATTTCTTCCTTTTCTTTGGGAATAATTCTTGGCGGAATAAAAAAATCCCTCTTTTCTTTGGCTCTGAAATAAAGGTTTTCGGAATAGATTTCCGATCCATCCGGAAGCCATGATTTTATTTGCCAATAATAGGATGAATCATATTTCAACACACTACTTGGCACGTAATAATTGCTTGTTTTCGGAGCAAATTTATCTGAGGCAAAAACAATTTTATCTTTGTCCTGCGAAAGTTCAAATATGAAAATTCGGCTAATCAAAGAATCACCGGTAGGAATCCATTTAAGTTCTGGAGTTAAGGTTTGAATAACTTCAAAATTGATTTTGGCTTTTCCTGGTGAAATCGGTATTGATGGATGAAAAATTCTTTTGGAAATCGGTTTTGGATTTGAGAAATCAGTATAAAAATAGTTCGCTTTGGTAAAAATGGATTTCCCGCTTTTATTAACTGTCTTCAAATTCCATCGGTAGAATTCTTTATCGATTAAGAATTTTGATGGAATTCCTATTGATTTATTTCCCGGCGGTAACTTAGCCGACTTGAAAATAAGTTTGTACTTGTTTTTAATCTTTCGTGCAACATAAACTTGAGTATATTTTATCCCGGTTTTCTTATCAAAATTTATAGTCAATACTGGTTTTGATAGCTTAAATCCAGGTTCAGATGGCTGATTGTAAAAATTTGTTTCATCTGTATTATTAGTTATTTGAATGTCAGAAGTTTTTAGTTTACCAGTTGTGAAATAAAAAAAATCGGAAAGTACCGTTTTGCCGTTTGATAGTTTGGCTTTTAAATTCCAGCGGTATTTTGAGTTGTTTTTAATAATTCCGCCGGGCAAAGCAAAACTTGTATCAATAATTTTTACAAAGTCGGCAGAGTTGTAAGCCAACTTAAAAAAATCTTTTTCATATTCAGCAATTAAAATTGAATATGAAACAGCAGATTCCAACCGGTGCCATTTGAATTCTACACTTGAATTATCAAGGAAAAACTTTCCTGTATCAGCAGAACCGGGAAAAATTAAACCAAACTTCTCTTGTCCGGAAGTAAAAGTAAAACATAAAAAAAAGAAAAATGGGATAAATCTTTTCAATTAATTTCTACGTCAATTTTTCTTATCAGTGTTTCTTTCGGAATTAGTTTGCTTTGCGGAATGTCTTCTTTCTCGTTATGTATTAACTGAATTTCGAGAGTGTAATTTCCTTTTGCAACTTTGCTGATATCCATTGAATATTTCTTCGTGATATCGAGATAAACCGGCATATACTCGCTTTCATCAGCAACTGAATTGCCTAACGAATCAAGCAGGTTCAAAGTAATATCTGCCCAAAATGGCGAGTTGCCACTTCTGATATATTTCACCAAAATATTTAATAATGAACTGTCTTGCTGAGTTTTAATTGATGAGACTTCAATTCCCGTTTCAGCCGGATTTTTCCGATACAAAACAGTTGTCACCTGATTCAAGACAAAATTAATTTTTGCTGAAATTCCGGTGCTTTGATTCGAGATCGGAGGAGCTTTTGGAACAGATTGAGTTACAATTCTCGCCCATCTCGTTCCTGCGGTTAAACTGTCGGGAGGACGGACAGTCATTCTTATAATTTGCTTTTGTTTGGGCTGCAAAATAAAATTTCTCGGGAAAGCCCGGAGCCAACTAACTATTGATGGCAATGTGTCTGTTGGTTCCTGATAATATTGCATTGAAACATTTCCGAGCGAATCAGATTTTGGATGACCAAAAATAAACGAAATCGAGATTTCATATTCCTGATCGGATTCATTTTGAACGATAAATGTTCCGAATTTTTCTTGCTCATCCATATAAACCACATAAGGTGAAATGATAACTTGAGAAAACAAGTTGGATGATAAACACAAAGTTGCAAAAAGTATTATTTTTTTCATTTTACATTTCTACTGTTAAAATAATTGTCCCTTCATATAAACCGTAGGAAACGCCGGGAGTAGCGCTCAGCATTCCGCCTAGCCAGATGTAATAATTCCTGTAACTTCTTACGTTTTTTATTTTATACCTTGAAAAAGGATTGAAATTTTTTCTTCCGGAAACTTGGTCTTTGATTGACCAGGCAGTATGATTCTGGTCAAAAGTAATTGGAATCTGATCAATACCGTTTGATAAATTACTTGGAAGAGTAAAGGAAATATAAATAGTTTTCCTTCCGAATGCAGTATGGTAAAACTTGAACTTTGCAGAATTTATGTCGGTATGAGGAATATCCTTTGTATAGCCGATAAATACATCACCGAAATTCAAATCGTTTAATTTGGTAATGTAAATTGTCTGTGCAAAGAATTGCTCAGTACAAAACATAAATAGTACAAGTAAAATTAATCTAAAATATGAATAGAATAAATTGTTCATAAGGCAAAATTAGAAAAATTGCTCATTTAAAACAATTTATAAACTTTTGAGGATTAGAATTTAGTATGACACAGTAAGGTAAATGTTTCCGATATAATTGCCCGCAGGTTGATTCGCTGCCACGTTTAAATATCCGCCAATATTGACAAGGATTTTTCCGTCATTTGATTTATCTATATTGACAAGATTCCCATTTTCAATTTTTTGCAGTTCAGATTGCTTTTTTTCAGTGGAAACAAAAACATCAGGAATAAAATTGATATTACCTTTTGTCCCGCCAAAAATTTCAGACCAAGCCGAATTCGTAAGATTTGTTGTTGAGTAATTTATAGCAACATTTTTATTTGGATTGCCGGAAATTTCAAAAATAATTCCTTCAGTTGCAGATTTCTTAATAAGAGTTCCTGTCCGTGACAATATTACTTCACCGAAGTCAAGGTTATTCTTCATTATATTTAAACTTAGCCCTTTAACCAATGAAACATGAATTGGCACAGAGGCAACGTATCTGTTTTGAGCTGATAAAACAGACAAAGACAAAAGCATAAAAAGAATAAATATTTTAAGTGTTTTCATTTTTACATAATCCTTTCGGCTGGACAATTCAAAGTTAACTGAAGAATCACACTTTGTCAATACTTTGAAGGATTATCGAAAAATAAAATGGAATGTTTAGCTTGTTCTAATATGAAACAGTAATAGTAAAATTACCGCTGTATAAACCGCTTGCCTGGTTTGGTTCAATTGAAATTATGCCTCCAACCCAAAGTTTTAATTCCCCTGCTTTACCATTATTAACAAGATTAATAGTCTGACCGTTTTTTACATTTGAGTTGTTTTCCTGTACAACTTTAGGAGAAAAGGGGATAGTTGTAATATTTCCAATTGGAGAAGAAGATACACCTGTATTTGAAAGTGTAATACTGTTAAACATGATCGTAACTCCTCGCCCGGGATGTCCGTTAATTACAAAAAGTTTGCCACTTTGTGGAGGAATATTTCTTTGAAATTTAGTTTTGGTGAGAATAATTTCACCGTAATCCAAACTGCCAAAAGTTGAAGATATCGAAAGGGGAACAATCAAATTGGCAAAAGCTGAGGAACTCGAATTTCTTGAAATTGATTGCGAGAATATGGTTGAGAAGCTTATTACAATTAAAACAAAGAATAATTTCATATTAAATAGATTAAAATGTTGGTAAAAAATAAAGTTATGTATCTTTAAAAGCAAGAACGCCGGAGGTTTTATTCCTTCGGCGCCCTAAGAGGACCAACTCAATTTTAATTTTTTAGGTCCTCAGATTAATTTTATATTATTAGTAAGCTACTGTTACAGAGAAAGTTCCTGAATAATCACCATGTGCCTGATTGCTTGCAATTGCTATCGAACCGCCAACCCACAGGTAAAGATAACCGTCGCCGGAGTTATTTACTAAGTTGATGCTGTTACCGCTTGTTACTGCAGATGCACCAGCGTAAGAACTATTTCCGCCTGTTTGTTCAACTGAAGGAACGAATGTCAATGAACCAGTAGAGCCGCCGTTTGCTAATACCCAGGCATTGTTATCTAATGCTGCGTTGGCAAATGAAACGTTGACTGCTTTTCCCGGATGACCGATAACTTCAAATTTGGCTCCAACGTTTGTTGCGACAGAATTTGTCTGTGCTGATCCGGCTGTTAAAATTATTTCACCGAAATCGATTGAAGGGTCAATGGCTGACATTGATAATCCCTTTTTGAGATTTGCTGTAACTGTTGCTGAAGCGTTTGCACTTGATTGTGCGAAAATGTTAGATGTCAAAATTAATGACATTGCTAAGATGGCTGTGGTTTTTAATGTTGCTTTCATTTTGGTCCTCATATTTTTTTGTTTGTTTTTGTTAATTACTTTGTCGGTATGAGCTTTACAATGACCGTGCCAAGCCTGTTAACATGGTTTATGAACACCATGTAACTTATTGTAATTAAATGAGTTATGCCAAATGTGAAATGGTGTAAATTTAATCTGATTCAGGTTAAAGTATATGTTTCAAATGTGAAATGTGTTTCATATTGAGGCTATTTGTAATAAAGTGCAGTGTCAGATTTTATTGACAAAGTAATCTCTGACACTGCTGAGGACCAAAACCAGGCTTTAAAGCCACACACATTATCGAATTGTTTTAGGAAAAGTTTAGGGCATTTGCAAAAATTTTTAAAATATTTAGAAATGGTTTAATTATTGACTAAAATTACATGGCCACAATAATTTTTTTGAGGAATATAAATTGACTAAAAAAGTTTTAGCAATTGCCTGTTTGTTCGTTTTTTCTAATCCTGTTTTTATGCAACAAATTGAATCGGAAATCCAAAATCTCCAATTTGTTAATAATGGAATACTTTTTACCGATAATTTTTCATCCGCTATTTATCTCCTGAGTGAAAATAAAATTTCCGAATTGATTTCCTCCCGTGGCGTGGGAAATCATTTTACCGTTTCAAAAGATAAATTGCTATTGGGAGTAAAAATTATTGACAAAAATGATTTGCAGCAACCAGCGATTTATGAACTTAAAACCGGAAAACTTATCTCGCTGGAATCCAAACAAAAAAGGTGCGGGCAGGTTAGTTTCTCTGACAGCGGTGAAATTTCCTACTCTGTTGATGATAAATTAATTTTGCTAAAAAACAATTCAAGAAAAGAATTTGATCTGCCTGCTTACTCAAATCTGACTCCAATTTCGCCAAACGGAAAGTTTGTGGCTTTTAATGATAATGCAGACCAGATTTTTATTCTGAATATTGAAAAAAATAATTTTGAAAAAATTTCCGATTCTGAATTTGGTTATTTTTCACCTACATGGTCTCCTGATTCCAAGAATTTGATGTATTCAAGTCTGAGCGGAAATATTTTTGTCTATAATCTGGAATCGCAGAAAATATATAATCTCGGTGAAGGATTTAATCCGAGGTGGTCCGAAGACAGCAAGCAAATTATCTTTTACAGAAAAGAAATATCAGGTGGAAAATTATTAAACACGGATATTTTTATTTGGAATTCTGATTCGGAAACTATTGAGCAGTTTACTGATACACCTGAAGAATTTGAAATTGATCCGGTATTTATTGACGACACAGTTATTTATATAAATTCTGCTAAAAGTGAAATAGTTTATAAATCACTGGCAGAAAATATTGAAATTAAAAAAATTTCTGTGCCCAAAATATTTCACAAAAAAATAAGCGGGAATGATTCAACAGAAAATCTGAATGCTTTGGATATTCCGTATATTAATCAGGTTTATGATACTCCTGACTGGTTTAATGGTAACTGGGCTTGCGGTCCGACTTCAGCAATGATGGTAATTGCTTATTATAAACTTTTACCGAAGTGGGATATTTTCTGCTCATGGCCCAACGGACATTATAGTTCTTATGGAAATTATATTGCCGATAAATATTATTTCAGACAGATGGATTATTCTTCTGCAGCAGATGACCCGAACGGAAATCCCGGTTATGGCGGTTATGGTTATATGTGGACCGGGAATTATAGTCCACATTCAAGAATAGCTTTGTATTATAAAAATCATGGACTTACATCCGCAACTTATGATTCACCTCCTTTCAGTCAGGCGAAAGAAGAAATTTTAAGTAACTATCCGTACACAATGTGTGTTGAATTAACTTCTGCCGGGCATATTGTTGTTGCACATGGATTT
>PFVB01000048.1 GCA_002790395.1 Ignavibacteriales bacterium CG_4_9_14_3_um_filter_34_10
AACTAATTCTGTCGAATGTTCATTTACTTTTATGATTTGCGATTCAGTTTCCGGAACACCAAGAAAATCGGCAACAGGTTTTACCAATAACTGATAATTTAGTACTGCGGTAATTTTTAATTTACCGGGAGTAATATCATTCGGAACATTGAATGTCAGAGTTTCAATTTTAGTTTCTCTTGGACCAATTCTATAATCCACTCCAAATGATTTTGTATTCCATTGCTGAATAGTCATTCTTCCCTGTGGATCAAAATATGGTTTTCTGAAAATCCTATCACCAACCGGGATTCCATCTCTTTGAACGCCCTTAAAATTCGGATCGTTAAGAGCAATTCCCATATCCTGATATGCAAGTTCATCAGAGCCAATCAGGTATTCTTCACCAGGAAAACCTTTTTTGTCAACCGGTAAGTGATAAACTTTCCCGTTTGCATCCACAGCTTCAACATGCATCCATAAAATTCGATCTTCAACTGAACCGGTTGGAAATTTATGCCCCGTTTTCTGATTAAACAATGCAACAGTAAATTTAACAGATTGTCCGGGCTCGACTTCCCTAATATCAGGATGAATACGCAACTCAATTACACCTCTGACTTTTCCCGGATCATGTGCCCCATGAAATAAATGCAATTTTGTGTCTTCATATTTATTTCCCATTGACGCAGTTTTCATTTCACCTTTGGTCATGTGGCAATCCTGACACTGAACGCCTTCTTTCGAATAAGGACCTTCTTTCCATTCTAAGTGTGTAGATTTTACCCACATTCCATAAGGATCCTTCTCATTATGACAAATTCCGCAAAAATCTCCCGTCTTCATAACAGGATTTACCTGAATTTCATGTGCGGGTGATTTAATTTCTGGCATTCTACCAGAAAATTTTGTTCTGCTCGGTTTTAGAATATAATTAAAATTAAATGGTGTATCACCTGAAAATCCTTCAATACTATGGCATACATCGCATGAAACGCCTTCATTAGCTCTTGAATTTTTAGCAGGAACCGGAGGTGGTACATCACCAGCGACATAAGACATTGGAGCGTGACATCCATTGCAACCTTCTTTAACTTCAACAACAACTTTGTCTTTCTCTGCATGCGGAACTGCAAGTTTGAAATATTCAATTTCATCCCACTCGTGTGTGTATGACTGCGACATCATTGCCTGTTTCCATTGCTGATAAAAATCTGTATGACAAGAAGCGCCGCAGAATTCAGGCTTCTTAAAATCATCATATTTTAATGAACCCAAACCTGATTGAGCATTTACGAACTGATTAAGAAATAAAAAAATAAAAACAAACTGAATGGCTGTTGTTTGAAAGTGATTCATATTTACCTCGATTTTTATTTGAGACTTTAGCAACGTAAAATTTTTTATAAAGATTGTCAAGTCTTTTTATCGATTTAAAATGAAAATTTTTATCCTAATTTTTTTATTAATCAAATAAATGAATCCATTTTCACTGTTTTACATCAAATCTAAAATAAAAAAAGGAAATAAAATATGTTAAGAACAAATTTACCACATCTTTTATCTGAAAAAGAACATTCAGAACTAATAAACAATAATGAAAACGTCATGGTCTGCTGTGGAAGAATGGGACCAATGTGCATCCCTGTCTATGAGATAATGGAAGAATTACAATCTGAATATCCAAATGTTAAGTTTGCAGACATGGAGTTTGATATTCCTGATGCAAGAGTAATCAGAAATCTTCCTGAAGTAAGAAATTTTTATGGCATTCCCTTTGTGATTTATTATAAGAATGGAAAAGTTGTAAAAGCTACAAGCAGTATCCAGACAAAGGAGCAAATCACAGAAATATTAGTTAATTATTTATTGAAAAACTGAGGACAATATGGAGCAGCATTTTGATGTAATTATTATTGGCGGCGGAGCAGCAGGATTAACTGCCGGCATTTATTTATCCCGTGCAAAAATGAAAACTCTCATTTTAAATGATGGGACTATTGGCGGACAAATGATTTTGACTCATCAAATAGCTAATTATCCGGGAATAGAAAATATTTCTGGATATGAATTAGCTAACAACATGAAAAAACAAGCACTTAGCTTCGGTTGCCAAATAAAGAACTCTATAAAAATCACTGATATGAATCTTACAGATTATATAAAATCAATTACGGTTAATGGAAAAGAAACATATACAGCAAATGCAGTAATTATTGCGGCTGGTGGAAGATCAAGAATGGTTGGTGCTCCGGGAGAAGAAAGACTTAAAGGGAAAGGGATTTCATATTGTGCTACATGTGACGGTGATTTTTTCCAGGATAAAGAAATTATTGTAGTCGGTGGCGGTAATTCAGCTTTGGAAGAAGCTGTTTCTCTTACAAAATATGCTTCAAAAGTTACAATTGTCCACCAGTTTGATCATTTTCAGGCTTTATCACATTACGTTGATGAAGCAAAAGCTAATTCTAAAATCGATTTTATAATGGAATCGAAAATAACAGAATTTATTGGAGAAGAAAAACTTGAAGCAGTAAAAATTCAAAATCAAAAAAGCTCTGAAACTGAAATACAAAAAATAGACGGAGTTTTTATATTTATCGGATACATTCCAAATACAGAAAGATTTTCCGGAATTTTAGAGCTAAATAAATTCAACGAAATTGTAGTTGATAATTTAATGGTTACAAATATCCCAGGAGTTTTTGCCGCAGGTGACTGTGTTTCTAAAAGATACAGACAAATAACCACTGCGGTGGCAGATGGCACAATTGCAGCATTATCGGCAAGTGAATATGTAAATAACATTAAAATTACGAATTCTGAACTTGCAACAGATTAAAACCAAAAATACCATACCTTGCTATAATCACAATTAAATATTTCTCGTAACTTATTAATATACAATTATTTATATATTTTCATCCAGAAGCAAAGTTTGATCATTATGTTCGATTGAAGAGTCAAATTTTGCTTTGGGATTCTTTTCCTGAGCCATGTGTAAAGAATATAATGAATCTGCAAGAAAGACTAAATTGTTATTTTTATCAAGATACAGAAAATGGGAACGAAGCCTGAGCAAATCTTCAATATCATCTTTTGACTTAAATTTAACCCAAAATGCTTTGTATGCATTTATTGGAGAAAAATCGACACTTGCTCCGAATTCATGTAAAAGACGATATTTAAGAACATCAAATTGCAATTCTCCAACAACCCCAATAATTTTTTTATTTCCCAAATTTTGTGTAAACAGTTGAGCAAGTCCCTCATCTGTTAAATACTGTATTCCTTTCTCCAATTGCTTTGACTTAAATGGATCAAGATTTCTGACTAAACGAAAAATTTCAGGTGAAAATCGCGGAACACCCTTAAACATAAATTTACCACCTTCAGTCAATGTATCTCCGATTTTGAAAGTTCCTGAATCGTAAAGTCCGATTACATCACCGGGGTAAGCGGCATCTACTAAGGTTTTAGCCTGTGCCATAAATGATGCAGGATTTGCAAATTTCATCTCTCTTTCTAGCCTGACATGATAATAGAATTTATTCCTTTCAAACCTACCAGAACATATTCTCAAAAATGCTATTCTGTCGCGATGCTTAGGATCAAGATTTGCATGAATTTTGAATATAAACCCAGACATAGTGTCATCGTGCGGTTTAACTACTCCAGCAGTAGTTTCTCTTTCGAGTGGAGGTGGAGCGATCTCCACAAAAGTATCTAATAATTCCTTAACTCCGAAATTATTCAAAGCACTGCCAAAAAACACAGGAGCAACTTCTCCTTTGATGTAATTTTCTTGATTGAATTGCTCGTAAATTCCGTCTATTAATTCAACGTTATAACGTAATTTTTCGGCAAGACCAAAAAACACTTTATCAAGTTCTGGGTCATCAAGTCCCCGAAATAACATAATATTTTCTTCAACTTTTACTTTATTAGATTGGTAGAATGCAAATGTATTCTTATAGATATTGTAAACTCCCTTAAAGTCACTTCCTTTTCCTAAAGGATAAGTCATTGGTCTAACTCGAATTGATAATTTCTGCTCAATCTCATCCAGTAAGTCAACCGGCTCTTTACCTTCTCTGTCCATTTTATTTATAAAAATAATAACAGGTGTATTTCGCATTCTGCAAACACCCATTAATTTTTCGGTCTGCTCCTCTACACCTTTTACTGAATCAATTACCAGGATCACACTATCTACAGCAGTTAATGTACGATATGTGTCCTCCGCAAAATCTTTGTGCCCCGGAGTATCAAGAAGGTTTATCATTTTATCACTATATTCGAATGAGAGGACTGAAGTGGAAACGGAAATTCCTCTCTGTTTCTCAATTTCCAAGAAATCGGATGCAGCAGTTTTCTTGATTTTATTAGATTTAACTGCTCCGGCTATTTGAATTGCTCCACTATACAATAATAGCTTTTCGGTTAATGTGGTTTTACCGGCATCGGGGTGACTGATTATTGCAAAAGTCCTGCGTTTTTCTATTTCGTTTTCAAAATTCATAAAATTTAAGGATTAATTAAGGAAAAGTTTACTAAGTAAGTTAGTAGAAAAGAGTTTCAGCTATTTGTAAAAAAATAATTTTCATATTTAAAAATATCAAATTTTACTTTAATTAAGAAATTTTAACTGAAAATTAATTAATTTGCCTGATTTTTGTTAAATTTGAATAACATCATCCAAAAAATTATGCAAAAAAGTTTATTTTTTAACGAAGCAGAATCTATCAAGGTAAAAGCTATTTATCTTGGCGAAAGAATTGAAACCAGGGCATTGGAAACGACAAGCCTTTTAGCTACTTCACCAATGATATTTGAGGTCAATAAATTCAGTTATGCAGCCGTCTTCAAGTATGGCGTGGTGGTCTTATTTGATGTCGCCCCGCTAGATGAAGTTAGTTTCCTAAGCAAACTGGGAAAATTAGTCTTTCAAAAATCATCGCTTCCGGAAATTGACAATGTTGAAGTGATTTTAAGCGAAGATGGGAATGAAGGAATTATGGGGAATTCTATTATCTTAAAAAAATTTGATTTACCCAAAATTCAATTGATTGCCGAGTTATTCGCAAAAAATGTAGTGCTTTCTTATTACGAAAGAAGTGTCTCATCCAGTTTTGATTCAATCGAACCATTGGCTGAAAATTTGCAAAAGAAAAGTACACTGTCTTACAATTCAAAAGAATTGATAAAGCATATTGGTGAAACTCTTTTGCAAATGCATAAAATGGTTGCCCGTGTCGAAGTGAGTGAAAAGCCTGATATCCTTTGGGAAAACCAGGATCTTGAACGGTTTTATGCAAAACTTGAAGATGAATATGAGATAAAGGAGCGTCATCAAGCTATCGAGAGAAAAGTTGAGTTAATTTCCCGAACGGCAGAAACCGCATTAAATCTTCTTCAGGCGCAAAGAAGCCTTCGAGTTGAATGGTATGTTGTTGCCCTGATTGTTGTTGAAATTCTTTTCAGTATTTATGATATTTTTATAAAATAATCATTTCCGAGACCCATGAATGAAGCCTCTGTATGGACGTGCATATTGAGTGGTGATGAAAGACTTTTTATCTATTTCCTCAACAATTTTGATCAACCCTTTTAAATCTCGTCTTCTGATAATTGCAACAAGTACAGCTAATCCACCAGATGCACCTTCGGCAGGCAAAATAGTTACTCCAAATTTTGCAGAACGTAATTTATCAGCAATCAGATCCGTAGCATGAAGTGACATAATGTTTACCTGGACAAATCCAATAGCCACTTTTTCTTCCAATGAAATGCCCAACAAATTGCCAAGCCCGAAACCAAGAGCATAACCAATTAAATTAAATGTATTATCCAAATGCTGAACAATATATCTCATTGCAAAAATCCATATCAGAACTTCAAAAAATCCCGTTAAAGCCGCCAAATATTTTTTTGACTGCACTACCAAAAGTGTCCTGAAAGTACCGATTGTTACATCAGCAATTCTCATAAACATGATTAAAACAGCACCAATTATTGTTTCTGCCACTTCTCCACCATTGATTAATTTTTGTAAAAATCAATTGTAAATTAAAAGTTTTTAAGATTAAATTAAACAAAAAAAATCCCCCGCTATTTTTGTTTAATCAAATAGCAAGGGAAATATTTAGATTTTAGAAATCTTATTCTGAAATCGGGTCACTTTTTTTAATTGATAATTTTGAAGTAATTTTTTTTACGAATGGCATAAACCCAACAACAACTTCTTCAACTTTAGTATAAACAAGTGGAACAACTATCAAAGTCAGGAATAAAGAAGATGTCAATCCGCCTATTAATGCCCATGCTAACCCACTTTTCCATTCTGCACCTTCACTTACAGATAATGCAATTGGCAGCATACCAAAAATCATTGTTAATGTTGTCATAAAAATTGGTCTGATTCTCATTCTTCCTGCATCAATTAATGCTTCAGTCAAAGATTCTCCTAATGCTCGTCTGGAATTTGTTCTGTCAACTAGTAAAATTGCATTTTTCCCGACCAACCCAACGAGCATAATGACGCCTAACATAGAGAAAATCGTCAATGATTTCATAGTTAAAGCAAGTGCAAACAAAGCACCAATCATAGCAAGCGGAATTGAAAAGAGAATAATAAATGGATAGACAAAAGAATCATATAGCATAACCATAATCATATATGTAAATAAGATCCCCGCAAATAGTGCAAGCAACATATCTGAAAAAGATTCTTTTTGATTCTTAACCATACCGATAAAAGAATACGTTACACCTTTTGGAAGTTTGAAATTCTTCATTTCATTTTCAAACTCCTGTGCGATACTTCCGCTGGGTCTGCCAATTGCCTGCGAATAAATAATTATTGAAGGACTTCGGGCTTGACGCGAAAGTTTTGTTGGTCCCGTTGATCTGGAAATATCAGCAAATTGTTTGAGATAAATTTGCTGCCCAATTCGATTTGTAAATGAAATATTGCCGAGTTCATCCGTTCTTGCTCGATCAAACTGATCTAAAAAAATTCGAATATCATATTCAGTATCACCTTCGCGTAATTTTGATTCATCATCACCGGTCAATGCGATACGAAGCGTTGCACCAACTTCAGCAAGTGTTAAACCAAAATTCAGAAGTTTATTTCTGTCAATCTGAATTTTAGTTTCCGGGTTTCCCGATTCGGATGATAGCCTGACATCTGCAGTGCCGGGAATCAATTTAACAATTTTAGAAACTTCTTTTGCAGTTTCAATCAGCTCATCATTATTAGTACCTGAAAGAAGAATTTGAATAGGAGTTTCGTTTGAAGTACCAAAAATACCAACATCATTCACGCGCACTTTTGTGCCCGGAATTTTTGCAAGCTGTGATTTTATATCATCTTTTATTTCCTGCGTTGATCTTTTTCGGATTCCTTTTCCAAGAAGCGTAACAGTAATTTCAGAATTGTTTGGAGTGGAAAAACCAACCAATCCTTCACTTGATGAACCGACATTTGTATAAATTTTTTCAACATCAGCTATTTTTGAAATAGTTCCCTCAACTTGCTGTGAGATTCTGTTTGTCTTCTCAATTGTTGTACCTGGTGCTAATTCAACATTCACGGTAAATTCACCTCTATCCACCGGTGACATAAATTCGAACCCGATTAATCCCAAAGGTGCTAAGGCAATAGAAGCCACAAACATAAATAAAGTAATAATCCATATTTTGCCTCGGTTATTAAAGCCCCATTTTAACAGCAGTATGTAATTTTCAGTAAAATCATGAAAAGCTTTTTCAAACCACAATGCAAATTTTCCGAGCAGTGTAGCATTTGTCAGCCTTTCCAATTTTCCAAACCGTGAAGCCAAAAGCGGAGTTAATGTGAATGAAATAAATAAGCTCATCAAAGTTGAAATTACAATAACCACAGAGAATTGGCGCAAAATATTTCCAACAATTCCTCCGACTAAAGCTAATGGCAAAAACACGGAAACATCGACAAACGTAATAGCAAGTGCAGCAAACCCAATCTCATTTCTTCCCTTCAATGCTGCTATTTTTCTATCCACGCCTTTTTCGAGATAATGATAAATATTCTCAAGTACGACGATTGAATCATCTACAAGAATTCCCACAACAAGTGAAAGTCCGAGAAGCGTCATCAAATTCAATGAAAAATCCAAAGCATAAATTGCAATAAAAGTAGAGATAAGCGAGGTTGGAATCGCAATCATGACTATGATTGAATTTCTAAAACTGTGCAAGAACATCAGCATAACTATTGCAACAAGAACTACGGCAATGGCTAAATCTTCCTTTACCGCATTTGCAGCATCAATTGTGAAAAGCGAACCATCAGCGGCAATTTCGAATTTCAGTTTCTCTGACGAATACTGATCTTCTATCAGTTTTAATTCTTTTTTAATTAAACCGGTAACTTCAACGGCATTTGCATCCGCCTGTTTTTGAATTATAATTCCAATTGTGTTCCTGAAATTCAAACGTAAAACATTACTGTATTCTTTAATTCCATCTTCAACGTCAGCGACTTCAGAAAGTTTTACAATTCCTCCCTGACGAGAAATTCCAACGGGCAAATTTTTCAAATCTTCCACAGAACTCAATTTTCCGGCAATTCGAACAATAAACTGTCCGTCTCTGTCTTTAATTTTCCCGGTTGGAAAATCAAGGTTAGAGGCTTTAATTGATTGCGTAACTTGCATTATTGAAAGATTATAAGATTTAATTTTTTGCAGATCAAGATTTACTTTTATTTCCCGCTGATCACCACCAACCAAAGCAACCTGTCCAACTCCGGGAATTCTTGATAACTGCGGTTGAATTTTATCTTTAACAAATTGATAAAGTGACCGTGAATCAATTTCTGAAGTAACTCCCATCCTTAAAATTGGAAGCTCATCAAGTGCAAATTTTGATATGACCGGCTGCTTTGCATCAGATGGAAGTTTATTGATAATTTCATTTACTTTCCGTTGAGCATCTTGAAGTGAAATATCTGTTTTTGCCGACTGAAGCAGTTCAACAATTACGAAAGAAACACCTTCCAAAGATGAAGATCGGACTTCAGAAACTTTATCCATTCCTGCCACTGCGTCTTCAATAACTTTTGTGATTCCCGTTTCCACTTCATTTGGTGAAGCACCGGGATAAATAGTTGTTATAGTAATAATCGGTGCCGAAAATTTTGGCAACAATTCGTATTTTAATTTTGAATAACTAAAAAGGCCCAAAGCGATTAAAGCAGCAAACACAACTATAATCAGCGAAGGTCTCTTAATTGATAATTCTGTAATTGTCATTTTCGATCCCTTTTACTTGTTGAGAATCTCAACTTTTGTATTATCTTCTAAATTATTTTGTCCATTAACAACAATAATTTCACCAACATTTACTCCATTTATCACTTGAACTTCTGTGCCGCTTTCTGTCCCAATAACTACCTTGCGGATTTTGGCAATTTTATTATCAACTATAAAAACTTCTGGATTTTTAACACTTCCTACCAATGCTTTGCGAGGGATTGCAATAACATTTTTATTTTTAGTTGAACTGAAATTAACGCTGGCAAACATTCCTGCTTTTAATAAATTTTTTGTTTGATTTACAATTGAAATCTCAGTCGGATATGTATGCGACTCATCTCCTTTATTACTTATTGATTCAATTCGTCCGTTAAAAATCACATCCGGAAACGCAGCAGTAGTAACTTTAACAGCATCACCAACATTCATAATGGAAGCATCAGTTTCAGATAAATTCAATTTAACTTTCACTTTTGAAAGATCAACAACATTAGCAATAAAAGTAGGCTGAGGTGCACCCTGCACCATTGTCCCGATATCGACATTTCTTGCAGTAATGTAACCGGAAATTGGCGATTTAATTTTTGTGTCCTCAAATTGTCTTTTTGCAACAATGTATTGAGCTTCAGCCATTGCAGCCCCGACTTTTGCCTGATCAAACTGACTATCAGAAGCGGTTTTTTCCTGATATAATTTTTGAAACCGTTCATAATCTTTTTTCGCTTTTTGCCAGTTTGCTTCAGCGCTAATCAAAGCTGCTTTGCGAAGCTCATCATCAACCTGAACAAGCACAGAATTTGCTTTTACATAATTCCCTATCTTGGTGTAAACTGCTACTACGCGTCCCGAAGTTTCACTAAGAACATTAACGTCATTATTAGCTGCAATTGTACCGGTTAAAGTAAGCTGAGCATCCAAATTTTTTCTTTCTACCTTCTCAACAGAAACATAATATGTAAGGTTAATTCCGCCCGATGTATTAGCAGCGAGTTTTTGTTTATTAATAACAAGTATAGTAATTATTGCAATTGCTATAATTACCACAACTGCAATCGACTTCCAATTTTTCATAAAATTTTCTCCGACTTAAATTTATTTACCCAATGATTTTTCTAATTTTGCTTTAGCCAATTCAAAATCAACAACAGAATTAGCATAATTTGTTTTCGCAGATACCAAAGCGGTTTCAGCATCAATTAATTCCGAACTTGTTGCAAGTCCATTATTGAATTTATCTGAAGTTACGCGCAAATTTTCTTCAGCCTGTTCAACATTCAATTTTGCAATATCAATTTTTCTTTTAGCCTGATTCAAAGAAAGATAATTTTGAGTAACTTCCAGAGTTATTCCGTCTTTAATCATTCCTAAACCATCTTTTGCCTGTTCAAGCTGAGCCTCAGCCTGATCTGTCTGATGTTTTGTTGTCAGCCAATCCCAAAGATTCATATTCAGCATTACACCGGCATCCCAAGTTGCATCAAACTGATTTTGTGATGGAAGAATTCTTTGATTCGGTTTCGAGTAATAATAATTTCCATACAAACTTATTTGCGGATACCATGAAGCCTGTGCCAATGTAACGCCTGATTTCCCCGCTTGAATTCGTGATTCAGCGGCTTTGACTTCGGGCCGGTTATCCAAAGCAGACGAAACCATTTTCGAGATGTCATCAATCTCAAACTTTGATAAATTTACTGAGGAAGTAATTATTGTATTGGTTTCCAGCGGCAATCCGATGACACTATTTAAAGCCAGAGTAGAAAGTTTAACTGCATTTTCAGCATCAATTTGTTGGAATTCGATATTAGAAAGCTGTACTTCTAATTTCAAAATATCATTTCGGGTAATCATTCCAGCTTTCGCAAGATTTTTTGCATCATTCAAATGAGATTTGATCTGAGCAACAGTTTCATCCATTAATTTTTTGAACTGCTGAGCTTTGAAAACATTCCAGTATGAATTTTTTACATTAAAAAGGAGCTCACTTTTATCCTTATCGTACTCATCATTTACGGCATTTGAAAGTTCTTCATTCAGCTCAACATTCCCTGAGATTCTGAAACCGGTAAATAAAGGCTGAGCAAGAGTCAACTGTGTGCCGTAATTATCATAAATTCCCGGAGCTATCGGAAAAGAACCAAACGGTGTAGTAATTACAAACGGATCAACTTTGCTCAATCTTGTGTAACGTGCACTCAGTTTTAATGACGGAAGTCCTAATGCACGGGCTTCTTTCACTTTTGCCTCCGCACTTTTCACCTTCATTAATGATGAGTGCAGATTCTTACTATTCTTCAATCCAATCTCAATTGCCTGCTCAACCGATAAAGGGAAACTCTCCTGAGCCTGCAAATTGAAAAAAGGAGCTGAGAAAACAAAAACAGACAAATACAAAGCTTTTAATTTCATTAATTTATTTCTCCTAAAGTTTCGTTCGACATAAATTTATTTTTGTACTTTTTCCTGCCATCGGAAGTAAAAATCCCCTCGAATAAAATCTGAAGTATATCCCTGAAAGCTTGATCCGCCGAAACAGGAAGTTTTGAAAGCGCCTGCGGGTTAATCAAACTATGAATTGCCGATACGTATGTTAAAACAATAATATCTGCATTAATATCATTTCTAAAAACGCCGTTTTCCATTCCTTCTTTTATTAACTTTGATAAATTTTTATAAGCATGATTAGCACGGAATTCTTCGATATCCCGCCAAATCTCAGGGTGCTTTTCCATCAGATCCTTTATCATTGTGCCTTCAATTTTCTTCGATATCTTTGCGATAAAATTCATAAACTTTTTTAATTTATCTAAGAATGGAGTTACAGTATCATTCATTAGTTCATCAATAAATTCATCTACTTCGCACTTATTAGCATGAACCATTTCTTTCAAAACATGCTCTTTATTTGAGAAATGCTTGTATAATGTCTTTTTGCTAATTCCTAATTCCGAAGCCAATTCTTCCATAGTAACTTTTGTATAACCGAATTTCCGAAACATTTCTTCAGCTTTTTCGATTATTTTTTGTTTTATATCTCTTTCTTCTTTCATAATTCTTTAATTTATTTTTAAAACACAACAAACATAATAAAAGTTTCATTGGAAACGAAACACGTTTAAGACGTTTCCTAAAGAAAAAAAGTTCAATGGGATTTGGGGAAAAAACAGTTTTTTTTTGATATTATGATTTTTTGTTTGCCGACGGATGAAGCAATCTCTCATCTTTATTTGTTAGATTGCTTCGTCGTCAGTCTACGGACTGACTCTTCGCAATGACAAAAGCAAAGGATGAACTTAGTTCAATTAGACTTAATTCTTTCAAGAATCTGAATCTTTGATTATTGCGGGACGGGCAAGCCCGTCCCCTACTTTTTTTTAGATTATGGTAAATTATTTGGAGTGCTTGCTTTGTCGTCAGTCTACCGACTGACTCTTCGGAATGACGATGTGTTTTTTCTTGTCATTTTAAGCGAAGCAATTTTATTGCCCTAATATACTTGCCGAAACATTTTTATAATTTGGCATACACATTCCAATATCTGCACCAAGATAAGTCGGGTCACAAATCAGGTAATCTTTGCCGAGATAATTAATTTTATCACCACTAACTCCGTCAATTTTTACTGCTGTAGCGATATGATCAGGATAATCCAGTAAAATAACCTCATTCTTCAAAATATTCTTTACCAGAAAGGAAAAAAGTATAGAACGATCTTCACAGTCAGAATAACTGTAATAAAAAGATTCTTCAGGAAAAAGTGGTTTTTCAAAACCAAACTGTTCATCATCGGTTTTATATTCTGTAACCTGCTGTACAAAATGCAAAAGGAAATTAAGTGCATTTCCTTCGGACATGTCTTTAATATCGGCTTTTAATTTAGAAAGTGTAACTTTATTATCATCACAAGAAAATTCAGCTTTGGAATAAATATCAATATCAATCTGCGGATAGTTAAAATAATAGTTAATTATTCCCTCTTTAAATGTAAGAAAATATTCATATTTAGTATTTAAGTACTGAAAAACAAATTTTCTGGTTTTTGTATTTGAATCAATCAACGGTGGCTGCTTTATTTCCAGAGATATAGATTTTGTAAGTCCTGGGAAATCATCTTTATAAATATGAACGCTGCTGATTTTTGAATTGACACGGTTTTCAAAGTCTATTACGTAATATTTTTTATTATCAATTGTAAAAAATGGTTGTGAAAAAATATCTTCTTTTGTTAAAACAAGCACAAATATGTCATCATCTTTATAGGCAACCCTTGAAAAATAACCGCTTTTAACAAGCATAAACCACGTGTAAATTTTTCTTAAATTTTTATCAGCGAATAATTGTTTTGAAAACTCATATAAAAGATTTGCATAGCCCCAATCGTTTAATTTCAACTTTTCAGAAATAACATTTGTCTGATCTAAAATATTTTTGTAATCTGATTTGCTTAATATTTCCCATGCTTCTGCAACAGATTTATTTGAAACAGGTTTGCTAACCCTTAAACCGGTTTCATTTTTGTAATTAAAACTTAATTCCGTACCTAAAAACCTGAAATTTTTAATAGTCGAATTTGCCTCTTTTAGATCCGATGCATAATTTATTTTTTTCCCCTCAGGTGGTAATTCTTTTTTAACTTTTTCAGAAGCTTTGGTTTTATCTGATTCGGTAAAGTTATAATTTTGCGCATCATCTGTTTTCTCAACTTTGAATACGACCGGCGCGATTGGTTTTGGTTTTACAATTAACTTACGAGATTCTTGTAATTCAGCTTTTATCCATTCTTTTTTTAAGAAATTAACAAATTTTTTATCTTCCTCACTGATATAATTATTCAATTTTTGATTTTCCTTTTCTAACCATTTTTGATAATCATCCTGAGAGTAGGTTTTAATGCTTAGCAGAGCCAAAATCAGAATTAATATTTTTCCCATTTTTGTATCCTCCGTTAAAAATTGTTTTTTCTTTTACCCGTCATTACGCAATCTCATCTTTATTTGTTAAATTGCTTCGTAGTAAGCTCCTCGCAATGAAGTTGTATTTTTATTTGTTCATATTAAAATTTGAAAGTTTTATTAATGCCGATTCGCTCCACTCTTGCGGCTGCCAAGAGCGGACGTAAATTTGGGGCTGCGCTTGATTAAAATCAATTAAAAGGAATAAGTATCCTTCATCGGAATATGAAGTTGAATTATAAAACTGACGCATGCTTAGTCCGTAAACATTGTCTTGTTTGTTTTTTCTTGAAATCTTAAACGAATTA
>PFVB01000102.1 GCA_002790395.1 Ignavibacteriales bacterium CG_4_9_14_3_um_filter_34_10
CTGATAGTTTCAATAACATAAACACCTCAATTCTTAATCGCAAAATATAATATAAAAGTTAAGAAGCAATAACTTACCTCATTCCCTGTTCGAGACCATGACCTGAAGCACTCATTTCGCTTCGGCGAAGTAAAAATGCAAAAGTTACTCCAAAGAACCCAAGAGTTGAAAATATCCACATACCAAGATTATATCCGCCGCTGTAATCATTTGCCCAACCAATTATAAAATTAAAACTTGCCAAACCAATGTTTTGAATCATAGTCATCAGTCCATAAGCCGTACCGAGTTTGGATTCATCAACAATAATTGCTACAGAGGGCCACATAACTGCAGGAATCAATGAAAATGCAAGTCCCATCATTGCCATCGGAATATATAAAGTAAGTCCGGTATATGCCATAAGCAAATAGACAGGAATTAAAATCAATGATCCAATCATCATAAGCAATGAACGCTTGCCGATATAATCAGCAAATAATCCAAACAACGGAGTAAGAATCATTGCTGAAAGTGTAAGCAGACTTGAAAGGAAGCCACCCATTTCTCTCGTTGTTCCATGTGTTTCCATAAAGAATTTCACAGCAAAAGTTTGGAATGGAAATATTCCAGAATAAAATGTCACACAAAGTAAAACCACAAACCAATAAGACCGTGAAAAACTAAATATCTGTTTAAAATTAACATCATCTTGTTTTGCCACCGGACGAAGTGAATATCTCTTCTCCGCATAAACATCCATGCCCCAGTAAACAATAATCATTACAGCAGCAATTATCCCAGCTATAACTGCAATCATCAATGGATATTTGTAATCATGATAAAATGCTCTTGCCCAGGTCGGAGAATTCAATGCTGCAAAAGAACCAAGCCGAGCTAATGTAAGATTCAAACCAAATGCAAATGATAACTGTTTGCCTTTGAACCATCTACCAATAACAGTTGTGATTGCTACAATCATAGATTCAGCACCGAGTCCGAAAATTAATCTTCCGACAGCCATCATTGTTAAATCACTGAATGAAGCAGTAATCACAGCGCCGGTCAAACAAAGCAAAGTAAATATAAATGTCGAAATTCTTGTCCCGATTTTGTCAATTATTATTCCACCGATTAAAACCATAAATACGTTTGGCACGCTGTAAATTCCTTGCAGCAAACCAATATTCGCATCAGTGAATTTTAATTGTTTAACCAACAAATCAGCAAGTGGGCTTATTGAATCATAAATATAATAATTGCCAAACATGGCAAGGCTTATTACAACCAATATTATCCATCGGTAAACTGGTGATGGTTCGGGTTTGACCGTTATTTTTTCTTCCATAATTTTATTTTGTTTACATGATTAAATTGCTACACTGTGTGACTGACTCAAAATAATTTTTTATTCAACACTGAGCCTGCCTGCCGACAAGCAGGCTCATACTGATAGTTTTTAACTCTTTAGTCGCCTCAATAGTATAACTTTATAAATCTTAATTAACTTGTCTAATCGTTATTTTACCGGAACGTTCTTCAATGCGTCTTTCAGAAGTTCCCAGAATTTCACAACAGTACTGATTTGAACCCGCTCATCAGGTGAATGTGCACCGATGATAGTGGGACCAAATGAAATCATATCCATATCAGGATATCTTTCTTTAATAATACCGCATTCTAATCCGGCATGAATAGCTTTCACTTCGGGTTCTGATTTATATTTATTCTTATAAACACTTTTCATAACCTTTAAGATTGGTGAATTAATATCAGGTTTCCATCCGGGATAACCATCACCCTGTTTCACATCTGCTTTTGCCATTCTTAATAAAACAGCAATTGAATTTGAAATATCTTTTCTTTCTGATTCAACTGAACTTCTCTGACTTAAAATAACATCAACTGATTTTGATTTTGTGGTTATAACGGCAAGATTTGTAGAGGTTTCAACCAAGCCTTCAATATCGGCACTCATTTTAATTACACCATTTTGAACTGCATAAAGTGAATCAATTATATTCTTTGATGTTGCTGCATCAATTACTTTTGATTTGGATTTACTATTAGATATTGACACAGTTAGGTTTGGTTCTACAGTTGCAAGTTCTGCTTTAACAATTGAATTGTAATTTTCCACATATCCACAAACATCCTTGACAAACTTATTATTCAATCTGATGACAGCAAAACTCTCGCGCGGAATTGCATTATGTTTGCTTCCGCCATTGATTGAAACGAGCTGAATTCCATATTTGAAATTCAATTCATGAAGCAAACGAACAATTAATTTAATTGCGTTTCCTCTTCCTGCAATTATATCAAGTCCGCTATGTCCGCCTTTCAAACCGGTAGTTTTAATTTCAAAAGCAGAAGTATTTTTAGCAGGTTCTTTTGCAGTATAATTAAATTTAGCATAAGTTGTTTGTCCGCCTGCACATCCAATATATAAAGCTCCGTCTTCCTCGGAATCAAGATTCATCAATATATCAGCTTTAACAAATCCTGGTTGCAAAGCCTGTGCACCATTCAAACCGGTTTCTTCATCGAGTGTAAACAAAGCTGAGATTGGTCCATGTTTTATATCATTTGATTCGAGAATTGCCAAAGCAGCCGCAACGCCAACTCCGTTATCACTTCCCAGTGTTGTGCCTTTTGCTTTTACCCAGTCACCATCCACATAAATTTGAAGCGGATCTTTTTCGAAATTATGTTTCACATCAGAATTTTTCTCCGCAACCATATCCAAGTGACCTTGCATAACAATCGGAGTTAAATTTTCTTTCCCCGGAGTTGCCGGTTTTGAAATTACAACGTTGCCAAATTTATCAACTAAAAATTTGAGCTTATTTTTCTTTGCAAAATCGACAACATATTTTGCTGCAAGCTGTTCTTTCCTTGAAGGACGTGGAATTTGAGTTAGTGCTTCAAAGTGTTTCCATAGTAATTCAGGTTTCAGATTTTTTAATACATCTCCCATTTTTATACTCCTTTTATTTCTTCAAATGTTAAAAATTGTTGCATATATAAC
>PFVB01000105.1 GCA_002790395.1 Ignavibacteriales bacterium CG_4_9_14_3_um_filter_34_10
TTATTTCTTTTGTGCCATTTAAAAGTTTTAGTTCTACCGGGAAATTTCTTGTTACCGGATCAATTTGCTGATACTTCAAAGTTACTTTTGCGGCAAATTCCTTTTCCGGGAAAGCATTGAATTTTACTTTTAACTTATCTCCAAGATTTATTTTAGAAAATAAATCTTCAGATACAGATGATTTGATGATGAGCGAGTTGAAATCAACAATAGTAAAAAGATTTTGCTTTACAGAAACAGCGCTTCCGGCTTCGATAAATTTTTGAGTTACGGTTCCGCTTAAAGGAGATATTACCGGGACGCCGAGAAATAATTTTTCAGCATATTCCAATTCTTTTTTTGCCTGCTCAAGCTGCAGTTGTAATTGAGAACGTTCGTTATTGTTTAGCGATACATTTTGAATCTGAAGTTCAAATGATTCAACTTTATTTTTTGTTTGCGATACCAACGAAGCTCTTTCCTGTGTTGAAATAACTGCAAGCTGTTTATCTTTTTTTACAAAATCATTTTCAGCAACATTCAGCTTTTCAATATAGCCGTCAGCCGGAGCGATTACATTTGCAATTACTTTCGCTTCTACTGTGCCTGTTAACATAATAGATTTTGTTATAGAAGACGGCTTGAGTTCTTCAACTTTTACAAGCGGTGCTTTTGGTTTTGGTTTTTCTACATTCTCATCTTTCGAGCAGCCAACAAACAAAATCATCAGCGATATCATTGTTATTACTATTCTTGTTCTCATAAAATTTATTCCGTTCTTTATCTTATTTTTCTTTTGAGAAGAACCTAATAATCATTTGTCATACCCGCGGAAGCGGGTATCTATTTTTTCAACTGGATTTCCGCCTTCGCGGGAATGACATCCAGTAAACGATTGTTATCTAAATGGCAATTCGTCATTTCCAACATTGTAATTCAACTCGGCAATGGTTGTTAACAAATCAATTATAATCTGATTATAATTCAGTTTTGCAGTTGTCAATACGGTTTCTGCATCAAGAACATCCAGGCTGTTACCCTTGCCGATGTTGTATTTCAGATTCGCCGTTATCAAACTTTCTTCAGCAAGATTCACAATTTTTTCGCTTCCGCTCAATCTGCTTTTGAAATCATCTAACTTCAGCAAATTATTTTTCACATTAGCTTCAAGCTGTTGAAGAATAGCGGTTTCATTTTCATTCAATGCAGCGATTTTAATTTCTGTCTGCTCAACTTTATCCTGAAAATTAGAACCGCGGAAAAATGGTAGCGAATACGAAACAGTTACTCCGACATTCCAGTTAAAATTTCCCATTGGAATTTTACTGTCTTCTACATTCGTAATTCCAAACGCATAGAGTGACGGATAATAATCTTTGTTGTAAATCTGAATCTCTTTGGTTCTCAATTCCTTTTGCATATTGATATTTTCCAAATCGGGATGCCGGGATGACAACAAGCTTTTTAGTTCGCTGAAATCATAAATCTTTGTTGAATATTCCTTCCACCATTCATCCACATTATCAACTAAATCAAAAGAACCGCTGAGAGAATTTCCGCAAAGGACATTCAAAATATTTTTCTGCAAGTCCAATTGGTTTTCAACTTTTGCAAGTTCATCATGCGCAACCTCGATTTGAACATTTGCTTTAATCACATCAAGATTAGAAACCCTTCCTATGCTGTAAAGCGCTTCCGCATTTTTAAGATGCTCTTTCAACTGGGCAATTGCTTCTTCCTGAATCTGAACTGTTCTTTTTGCCTTCAGCAATTCGAGATAATTTCTTGCAATCGAATAAGAAATAGCCAGCCGTAATTTTTTCCCAAAGTTTCTATCCAGGTTTGCCGATTTATCTACATACTCTTTCTGAAGCGAATTTCTATCCCAGTCATAAATAAGCTGGCTAATTCTAAAGTCAGAATAAAAATCATTCAGAGAATTGCCAAGATATTTCTGTTTATTCGGCATTACCCAATCCCAGCGCGAGAAATTCAAATCAAAAAATATTTGCGGCTGATAATCTTTATCGAGTATATCAATCTGCTTTAATCCGGCTTGAATGTTTTTATCGTTTGCTTTCAACTGTGGATTATTTTGAAATGAAATATTAACAAGCTGACTCAAGCTGTATTCTATATTTTGGGCAAAATTTGAACCAGATAAAATCAAAACAGTGATTAATGAATAAATTATTTTTCCCATTTCTTGTGTTTAACCTTTTTTAATTAATCCGTTTAATAAAGCAGTTAATAGCGTAATCATCTTTTCATCATATTCAATTTTATAAAGCACATTATTGTTAGAATCAAAGACAATTAATGAAGGTGCAAAAAATGTTTCATATTTAATTTGCAAATCATTGTGTTCGTATGAATCAACAATCCAGTAATCCAGATTCTTTTCTTTTGCAAGATTCAATATTCCAATCGTCTTTTTTTTACACATTTCCAGTGTGCAATAGCAGGACATTGAGGTGCTAAAGAATAGAATTTTTGTCTTGTTTGAAGAAAAGAATTCCTCATCAGCATAATTATAAAAAGTGTTTGAGAAATGAAGATACCATTTGTTGAAGAGTACCAATGCAGAGTCGGAGGAAATTTTCTCAAACTCCGATAGAAACAATTGGAGATGATTTTGTAAACTATCCACCTCTTGCAAATTTACTTGATACTTTATTTCAAGCTCATTGCTACTGTCAGCATTCTTCAGAATTACTTTTAATCCTTCAAAATCTGTTGAGGATAGAGATTTATGATTTGATAAATCAAGTAAAAGATTTGCTGCTTCCGTTTCAATAGATTCATACAACTGTGCAAATCCATTTGAGGATATCAACAACAGAAATATTAAAAATAATTTTTTCATAAATAAATTTATTTTTTATCCGTAAGCCAATGTTCTAATGTAGATTTAGTTGGAATCTTTCCACTCGAAAGAACCTTCCCATTTATGACTAATCCCGGTGTAAGCATTATTCCATAATCAAGAAACCTGTTTCGATCAGTAATCTTTTCGATATTTGCAGAAAGATTATTTTCACTAACAACTTCTCTAACGAGGTTTTCCAGTTTTACGCAATTAGCACATCCTGGTCCAAGAACTTTTACATCTAACATTTTTTAACTCCTTACTTTCTTTTTGTCATACCTGCGTAAGCAGGTATCTATTTTAGTTATTA
>PFVB01000091.1:0-2495 GCA_002790395.1 Ignavibacteriales bacterium CG_4_9_14_3_um_filter_34_10
GAATATGTCCGGCATCAAAAAACGTTGCTGTAATATTCGGAAATAAATTTACAGGTTTCGAATACTGAACCCCGACAAAATTCGGAAGAATTGCAAGCACATCATCAATTGTGTAAAGTGGCTCAATTTCATTTTTATGATTTTTTTTCTTTCGCAGCCATTCGATATCTTTTTCCTGAAGATATGCAGAATCACGCAGCATTATCTGACATAAAGCAACAGTTGCCGAAGTTGCGTAAATCGGTGCACTGAATCCGTTCTTACTCAGATTGGGAATATTGCCGCTGTGATCAATATGTGCGTGAGTAAGCAACATTGCATCTATAGTTGACGGTTCGAAAAGAAGTTTTTTGTTTTTTTCGTAAGTATCTGTTCTTCTTCCCTGAAAAAGTCCAAAGTCAATTAAAATTCGCTTGTCACCAACCGACAGTAAATGATGAGAGCCTGTAACTGTCTGTGCAGCACCTAAAAATCTGATTTTCATTTTTGCTCCTTTTGATTAAACAAATGGAATTTCACCTTTTTTAATTTCAGTAAATTCAACAATGATTTGAGATAATCTGTCAATCAGCAGATTACAATATAGTTCGCCTTTTTCTTTCGACGAATTAATCGGATTGCCCGCACCAAAATCCGGATGCGATTCTTTCCACGGTCTCGGTGTCCAAACTCCCGATTGTGTAAAACTTGATTTTGCAAAAGGAACTCTTTTTCCGTCACCAAAATTTTTATCAACCGATTCCGGTTTTAGATACATCATCAGGCTTGTTTCAATTTCTCCCGAATGATCGCCATAATCCGAAAAAATTTCTTTGACTTTTTCCGGAATCATCAAATGCAAATCAACCAATAAAATCAGTATTTCATGTTTCAGTTGCAAATCGCGGATGAACGGTTTGAAATTATTTCCGCCATGAGAATTAACCAACAGCAATTTGCTCATATTTTGTTTTTTCAGCGACGCACAAACATCATCCAAAATGTGAAAAGCCGTAATTGAATTCAGATGAATTGTACAAAAGGAATCTAATTGCTGAGCATCATTTCCAAATGGAATTGCAGGAAGTACAACACATTTTCCCCCGCTATCATTTGCTTTCTTTGCAGCAAGAATAGAAATTTCATAAGACTGAATCACATCCGATGCGTATGGTAAATGCTGCCCGTGAGCTTCAGTTGCACCCCACGGTAAAATTACTACTTCCGGCGGATTGTTTTTTATCTGTCTTAAATTTTTTGAAAAAAGACTCGGACTTATTTTCATTTGTCATAACTTTTCTGTTTGTAACACTAAAATAGAAACAGATGACAAAGAAAAAAAATGTTTTTATTCCGAACGGAAATTTTCCAGCAACTTAATCAGAAATGGAAGCACAAATCCAATGAATGACAAATAAGCGTCATCAATTTCCACAATAAAAACCGAGTCGGGATTGATAGCCGAAGATAAAAGTTTTGTGAAAATCACCACAGCAAAAAACATTGCAAAACCAAACAGCCAGCCCTTAATTGGTTTTACTATTAAAGCCGTCCAATTAATGCTTTTTGTTCTTTCCGTCTTAATTTTTTGAATTGTGTTTTCTGCCATGTTAAAAATAGGGGCAGCCTTATTATCAACCGCCCCATGCCCTCATATTTTTTTATGCTTTGTTAATTAATTTCTCCATCCCTTATGAAAATTATATCTGAAAAATCACTTGCTGTTTCTTCACCAAAACAAATAATATTCCAAAATTTTTATTTTACTTACCATATTTATCCCTCAAAATCCTCTTTTTGCAGAAAATATTTTAAAATAAATCGCATTTGTTTTGCATTTATTCTGAAAACTTAACATTTCAGAAGATACTTTGAAAAAAACCAATCTTTGTGAAATGTCCCGTTTTGATTGTAAACTGTCTGAGGTTTTGTGTGAATGTGAAATAAATAAGAAAAGCAAAAAGATTAAAGCAATATTTGTCAGCTGATACAAAATAATATCACTGTAGTATCGCTTCATAAAATAAGAGAATCTGATTTTCGAAAACAAGTCAGATAAATCTCTTATTTCGCAGCCCGAAAGACTATTACGTTTTCGGTCTAATTTTAAGTTTTTTATTCCGGACTTATCCAGAATCATATATAAACCATTTTTTTTATAGAACTTATCTTTGCTTTTCAAATATAAATAAACGAAATCTTTAAAGTCAACTCTTTTAAAAAATTATTATACTTGCACAAAAAAATATTTTAAAAAGGCAAAGATGAATTTTTCAAAAAGAATAAATGCCGTCGGTGATTCTGTTACAATGAAAATTGCTCAAAAGGCAATTGAGCTGAAAAAAGCTGGAATAGATTTGGTTGATTTAAGTGTCGGTGAGCCCGATTTTCCGACTCCGGAAAATATTAAAAACGCTGCAAAACTTGCTCTCGACAGAAATCAAACAAAATACACTTCAAATTCGGGAATGATTGAATTAAGACAGGCAATTTCGAATAAACTTTTTGACGATCAT
>PFVB01000091.1:2515-5777 GCA_002790395.1 Ignavibacteriales bacterium CG_4_9_14_3_um_filter_34_10
CCGAATTATGTTTCATATGAACAGATGATAAATTTTGCCGGCGGAAAAGTCTGTCGAATTGAAACAGAAGAAAAAGATGGCTTTATTGTTCAACCCGAGAAATTAAAAAATGCAATTACAGATAAAACAAAAATGCTCATTCTCTGCAATCCTTCAAATCCAACCGGCTCTTTGCATTTGAAAAAAGATCTTGAGAAAATTGCAAAGATAATTGAAGACAAAAATATTTTCGTGCTTGTTGATGAAATTTATGAAAAGCTGATTTACGACGGACATTTGTTTCAAAGTTTTCCAGCCTTGTCAACCAAAATTAAAGAGAAAACAATTCTGATAAATGGTTTTTCAAAATCTTATGCAATGACCGGCTGGCGACTTGGATATGCTGCAGCGGATGAAAAAATAATAATGGCAATGAGCAAACTTCAGAGCCACAGCACATCGAACGCTTCAACAATTTCGCAGGTTGCAGCAATCGAAGCTTTAACGGGTGAACAGTCTTTTATAAAAAGAATGCAAAATGAATTTCAATCAAGAAGGGATTTCCTGCTCGGGCAGCTTGAAAAAATCACGGAACAAAATATTTATAAACCGCTTGGTGCGTTTTATATTTTTCTGAATATCAAAAAATATTTGGGCAAAAATGGAATTAATAATTCTGTTGATATGGCGTCATTCCTGCTTGACAGACATAAAATTGCCGTCGTTCCCGGACTTGGATTTGGACTCGATGGATACATACGTATTTCATATTCAAGCAAAATGGAAGTGCTTGAAAAAGCTGTAATAAAATTTGCTGATGCTTTTGCTGAGTTGAATTAGCTGACATTTTTACAAAAATTGATCTTTTCCTCACTTAAATTCTGACACAAATTTTGCCAATTTAACGAGGCTCTGAAATTGTGTCTTCATTCCTGCTTTTTTATCCGCAAACCTAAAATGATTTGAAGTCTTCAAAGTTTATTAAATTGATAAAAAATCAAGGTTTTCTCTCTGGCACAAAATTTTATTCAATAAAGGAAAAATCAAAAATGGAGAGTAAAAATGTCAGAAATAAAAAACAACGAAACAATAGTTGAATCAAAATCAATATTAGACCAAATTAAAGATGAACCAGTAATTAAACCCTTGGTTGCTGTTCATGAGGATGAAAACAATTATTTCCTTTCAGCTAATTTGCCGGGAGTAAAAAAAGAAAATATTCAACTGAAAATTGAAGACAATAGTCTCATTATTGCCGGTAAAATTGATACTGCAGAAAATGAAAACAGGAAATGTTTGTTTGCTGAAATGCCCATTGCAAATTATTACCGACGATTTAATTTAGCAGAAACGATCGATTCCACAAAAATAGAAGCAAGCAATGATAATGGGGTTTTGCTCGTTAAATTGCCAAAGATTGAAAGCGTTAAACCAAGAATTATTTCAATTAATTAAACATTTTCGGAGGAGATTATTATGTCAGTAATAAAATATAATCCATCGCATGAATTATTTAAAATAGAACGGGATTCCAACAATTTACTGCAAAACTTTATTCACAAATTCAAAGATGACAGCGAAGACAAAGATTTTCTTGAAGCCAGTTGGGCACCACTTTCAGATATAATTGAAACCGATAAAGAATATAAAGTTGCTATTGATATTCCGGGTGTTGACAAAAAAGATATTAAAGTTTCGGTAAGCAATGGTGTGCTTTCAATTCCTGGTGAAAGAAAAGAAGAAAGTGAAGTCAAAAAATCAAACTACTACAAAATTGAAAAAGCTTACGGGAAATATTTTCGCTCTTTTAATTTACCGGAAAATATTGATATGCAGAAAATTGATGCTGAATTTAAGAGTGGGACACTCACCGTCCACATTCCAAAATCTGAAACTGCAAAATCAAAACAGATTGAAGTAAAAATTAACTAAAGGAGGTTGACATGACACTGGTAAGATTTAATCCAATGAACGAACTTTTTGAAGTTGAAAAACAATTCAGCAGAATGTTTAGTGATTTCGAAAAAAGATTCGGTTTTAAAAACGGATTTGAACCTGAAAGCGAATCCGAAAATGCTGTCTGGAGTCCTTTGACGGATATTTATGAAGACAATGATAATTTCAAGTTGAAACTCGATTTGCCCGGTATCGCAAAAGATGAAGTGAAAATCACATTTTCAAATAATCAAATTTCCATTTCCGGAGAACGAAAACAAGAACCGGAAAGCGAAAACCATAAGTACCATCGGGTTGAAAGAAGTTACGGAAAATTTTATCGTTCATTTGATTTGCCCAAAGAAGTTGATCAGGAAAAAATTTCGGCGGATTTCAAGAATGGGCAGTTAACCGTTAATATCCCAAAATTAGAGTTGGCAAAGCCGAGGCAAATTGAAGTAAAAGTAAACTGATTTTTCCGGTTTTGATTGTTAGTGCGGTTAAACAAAAAACCCTCAGCATTACTGAGGGTTTTTCTTTTACAAAAATTAAATTCTACCTAAAGAATAAATGTCTTTCATCCACAATATCAGATTCTTCTTTCACCTGAGAGAGCCACTGATTAAAAATCTGACCTTTCTTCTGAGAAAGTAGATTGTCCCTCAAAGAATTTCGCTGCAATGAATAAGCAGTTTTGTCAAATGGTATTCGGCTTTTTACTTTTACAATAAAACTTCCTCTTGTGCCGGTAAAAGCGTCTGAAATTTTGTTGATTTCTGTTTCCATAACTTTATTCGTAAAGGCAAATTCACGTCCTAAATTCGGAACAAATCCTGTCGGACTAAAATTATTTGCAGTATCAACTCTTGCTGACGGGAAAACCTGTTTTGCAATTTGAAAATCCGGAGTTCCATTAAGTTTGCTTCGAATTTCTTTTGCAATTTTCAAACTCTTTGCAATTTTCTTTTCCATCATCACCAATGGCTTTACTTGTTCTTTTACCTCTTCTAAAGCTTTGTATCCTTCTTTAATCTGCTCCGAAACGGTTACAACCGTGTAACCCAAAGGAACTCTGAAAACCGGACTGATATCGCCCACACCATTTTCAAAAGCAAAAACAACAATAGCTTTGTTTACACCTAAACCGGGAACGGCTGAAGCTTTTTCAATGAACGGTGTTGTTTCAATTACATTATAATTAAATTCTTTTGCAACCTTTTCAAAACCGTCTTTGTCAGCAATGTAAGCAAAGTCATTAGCATTTTCATTTAATTTATCAACTGTCGTCGCCGATGGTTGAATCTTATTTACAATTTTCTCGACAACAAATTTTTTATCGCTTTTTCCT
>PFVB01000136.1 GCA_002790395.1 Ignavibacteriales bacterium CG_4_9_14_3_um_filter_34_10
ATTTTGAATTATCTAAAATCACCTGTTTTCCCTGTTTGTCTTGAGAATTAATATAAATCGGTGCTTTCAAATTTATACTGATTTTTGTCGGATCAGAGTTTAAAGTAACAACTCCAAAGGCTTCAGTCTTTCCCTCTGACGGATAATCTTTATCAATTGCTTTCATCAAAAACAAAGGGAAAATAATTTCAGGCTCGCTAATTGAACAAAGCCAATGAAATATTTTTTCTTTTGAATCAAAAAGAACAAACTCCTTCAGTTCTTCAAAACCAAAGATTCCGTTTTCAAATTTCAAAATAGAATTCTTATTGAATTCAATTTCGCCAAATTGTTGATTTTTTATTTTCATATCCTTCACTTATTTAATTATTACTATGTCAACTCTTCTGTTTTTTGCTCTGCCTTCTGCAGAAATATTTTCTGCCAAGGGTTTGAACTCCGAATAACCGACGATTGATAATTTTTCCGGAGAAAGAGATTCAGATTGCATAAGATAATATGCAGTATTCAAAGCTCTGTTAACACTCAAATGCCAATTAGATGGATAGACGACAGAATTTATCTTTACATCGTCCGTGTGTCCTTCAATCCGTATATCATTTGGCAAATCACTAAGTATCAATGCCAGTTGGTGCAATATTGATTTTGATTGTTCACTCAATTCTGCCTGTCCTGATGGAAACAATATATCATCCAATATGTGCAGAACAATTCCTCTTCCGTTTTCTTCCAATGTCACAGATTTATCGTAATGATATTTTTTGATAACACTATTCAAATCATCCTTCAATTTATCTGATGCTGTTGTAATGACATCTCTTTTTGTATCATTAAGAGTTGGGATATCACCGGAATTCCCAAAAACACTTCCCATTGCAGTCATCATTTTCTGATATTTTGTTAAATCAATATTTGAAATTGCATAAAGAATTATAAAAAGTCCAAGCAATAAAGTTATTAAGTCTGAATAGGTAATAAGATACCTATCAGAATTCCCAACCGCTTCGCTTTCGCCTTTAAAATAAATCAGGAACCGAGAAGAGCTGCTTGCTCTTTTTGAGGAAGCATGCTGATCATTCTTGCTTTGAGGACTGAAGGGATTTCTCCGTTCTGCAAAGCCAGTGTTCCCTCTAACGAGAGTTCCATCATATTTTTTTCTTCTTGATGACATTTTTTTAATCTGTCGCCTATTGGTAACCAAAATAAATTTGCACTCAACACACCCCACAGAGTTGCAATAAATGCTGTGGCTATGTTTTTAATTAATAATTCCGGGTCGGAACCTGCATTAGCCAGTGTAATTATCAATGACATTACTGTTCCTAAAATTCCCATTGTTGGAGCATAACCACCCATTTTACTAAATAAGTTTGCATTCCCCGTATGTCTTTCCTCTGCAGATTTCATTTCGAGTAACGCCATATTTTCGATAGTTTCATAATCAGCTCCGTCAATTACAAACCGAACTAACTTTTTGGGAAAAAGATACGAGATACTTTCAATATCTTTTTCTACTGATAATATTCCATCTTTCCTAGCTTTTATGGATAACACAAAAAAATCAGTAATTAATTTTTTCAAATTGTAACGCTGCGGGAAATATGCTTTTTTGATTAGAATGAAAATCTTTAAAAAATTTTCCAACCCCACACTTACAATCGTTGCAGCAAAAGTCCCTCCAAAAACAATAAATATCGGAGCTAATAAAAACAATGCTTTTAGAGTTCCGCCTTCAACAAGAAATGAACCGAATATCGCCAATATACCTAACGATAATCCGAATATCGATCCATATTTTTTAATCATAAATAATCCACAATAGATTTAGGCAGAATCGAAGAAGCAGTTTTGTAAGCAACCTGAAGCATATACTCTTGATTTTGCATACTAATTGCAGCTTCAGCAATATCAACATCAGTTTCCATCGAAACTAAATTTTTCATATTCAATACCCGCTGATCTATCATCTCACTGGTACTTTGCAAATAACTTTGAATATTCCCCGCATATGAAAGTTTGTTCAGCAAGTTCGAATGAAAATCTTTTACTAAATCAATGTCAGATTGAGTGGGAACTTCACCACTGTTTAATTTATCTTTAATTCTTATCAATGTATTAAACACATCATTAGTTCCAATTGAACCAAAAAGTTCATCTCCCGATATATTGACTTTTTGAACCGTACTTGGACCAATTTTAACATTGTGCTCACCATCTATTGCGGAAACCTGCAATTCTATTGCTGATTTATCAGCATTAAAATCAAATGGTTTCGAGTCAAAATCAGTTCCCCCAAAAAGATATTTACCGTCATAACTTCTGTTAGCTGCATTCAATAATGAATCGATTGCCAGATCAACTTTTTGACCATAATTTTTTAAGTATGGTTGATTAGCAGCATTATTAATCTCAGCAAAAAGAGCCTCCAAATTTCCAACTTCGCCTTCAATCTCTTCCATTGAAGAAACTGTTTCATTCATAAATGATAAACTGTACGCAACATTTTTTTGAAATGATTCGCTTTGAGAGATACTTTCGTTTAATTTTATCAATTTCGAAGTTCCGGTTGGTGAATCCGAAGGTTTATTAATTTTCGAGCCGCTGTAAATTTCTCGATTTACTTTATCGATATTATTTTTCATCTGGGTAAGATTTGCCAAAAAACTTTTCCCCATCATTACATCCGAGACTCTCATTTTATATCAACCCCATAATTTGTTCAAGCATATTATTTGCTATTTGAATCAATTTTGCACTTGCATCAAACGAACGTTGGAACTTGATGATTTCTGTCATTTCTTCATCAATTGAAACTGATGAAATTGAAGCTTTCTGCATTTCCAGATTATCTACTACCATTTTATTTGCTTCAGCAAGTTTTTCATTTGTGAGTTTTTCATTACCAATTTTACTAACTAACGAAGCATAGTTTTCAAGTAAGGTTTGACCGTTCAGTACACTTTCATTTGAGATTTCCGAAATCTGTCTTGCTATTTCACCATTTCCCGAAGTCCCATCCGATGAAACAGAAATAAGTGTCGGGTCACTTATAATGCTGCTGTTTATTTCAAGTTCACCACCGGAATAGGAAGTGAAAAATTTAATGCCTGTCTGTGTGGAATCATTAAGTGAATATCCGGATTCATGCAATGCATTTACCTTCTCAACTAACTTATTAAATATTGAATCAATTCCGCTTTGATATTCGGAAATTTTATTGGAATAAACATCACTCAGTGAATATAGTTCGCCGCCCGACAAATCAATCGGATTTGGATTGTTGGCTGAAACTAAAGTTAATTTATTATTCACAACTTGAGCTTCAAAAGTATTCGCAAAACTTCCATCCACTGCAAATACACCACCGATGCTTACTGAAGCCATATTGTTTTGATCGTAATTGACTTTGATATTTACCATCCCGCTAAGTTCATTGATGAGTGCATCTCTTTCATCAAGCAAATCATTCGGCGAAGAAGTGGATGCTTTGAATGAAAATATTTGCTTATTGAATTCATTTATTTCTGAAAGCAAAGTATTTACTCTGTCTGTTTGCTCTTTGAATTCATGAAAAACGTCATATTTAATGGTATCCAAATCAGTATTTACATTTTTCACTTTATCGGCAAGATTCTGAGCATTAAAAATCACATTGTTTCTTAGAGAAACTGAGTTTGGTGTAACAGACAACTCATTCCACGAATTCATGAAGTTCGTCAACAGGTTTGAAATTCCAAGATTCGATGGTTCGGAAAATAATTGCTCAACTTGTCCAAGCAATATAGATTCTTTGTTATGACGTGAATAACTCTGCGAATTATTAATTAATTGTGCTTCAATTAGTCCGTCTTTCACCCTGTCAATATTATCCAGTTTAACTCCCGTTCCCCAAATAAACTGAGCAGTTTTCTCCGGAATTTCAGTCGAAATCCTTGCACGCTGTCTTGTATAATTTGGATTAGAAGCATTGGCAATGTTATGCGATGAAATATCAATTGCCTTTTGATATGTTGCCAAACTTCTTCTCGATATGTCAAATACTCTGCTGATTCCCATTACGCTTTTCTATCCAATAGAGGCTTATTCTGTGATTTAAATAAAACACTAACCATTTGCTTGATTAAACTTCCGGCTTGATTAACAAGCAGATTATTTTGTTTATTAATCATCCCGGCTTCTGTAATAAGTTTTTTTGTTTCATCCCGCAAGGATTCAATTTGTTCATATACTTCAGTCGAACTGTTTGCCCGAAGTACCCTATAAAAATCTTTGATTGTTTTAACATTAACTTCCTGAATATCCAACCCTGTTTCATTGCTTAAAATAAGAATCTGATTAATCCTTTCAACTTCCTTTCGTTCCAATTTATTCAAGACAATCTCTTCTTTATGATTCAATTCTTCCAGAGCAAGTCTATTGTTGACAACAATTGCCTTTTGCTTTCTTGATGACACCTCTACTAATTCAACAAGGTTTCTTTTTTGTTCTTCTAATATTTTTATCAGTTTAACTTTGTTCATCTTGTTTTTCCAAATATTTCATGTATGACATAACTCTTGCGATATAGTTTTTTGTTTCGTCAAAGGGCGGAATCCCCTTGTGTTTATCAACATTTGCCGGACCGGCATTATATGCTGCTAATGCTAATTCAACTTTCCCGTCATATTGTCGAAACATTTTGGATAAATATTTAGCTCCGCCTTGAATATTTTCTTTTGGATCCCAAACATTTCTAACTCCCATATCCGAAGCAGTGCTGTCAATCAATTGCATCAAGCCTTTTGCTTTTGCCTTTGAAAATGCTTTTGGATTACCGGCAGACTCAGCAAGAATTACTGATTTAATTAAATTTTTTTCAATTCCGAAATTTTGTGATGCCTGCTCAATTATTTTATCATATCTTTTTAATCTGTCGAGTGAGCCAACCGAAGGCTGAACTTCATTGATATTTTCTAATTTTATTTTTGGTGCCTGGAATTTTGGACTGATTTCAACCGGAGCTAAATCCTTCAGACTTTCTCCCGTCATTTTTCTATAAATCATATCTGCAATTCCAACAGGTCTTTGATTTGACATTTGCGCGGAAAGTTGATTCTGGAAAATAGTATCAAAATAATCTTCGCCGTAACCTTCACTCCCAAATAATCCGCCAGTTGATTCTGTCATACTTTTAATCATCATTGATGTTAAAAGGCTTTCAAAATCTTTTGCCGCTTTTGCAAGCTTCTGCTTTTCTTCCCCATTATACCTGCTGTTCACTTGTGGAGTGTTTTCAAAATGCTTCAGCTCATTCGTTATTTTTAATTTGATATTTTCCATGATTTACAAAATTATTAGTTCACCTACCAATGCACCCGCTTCTTTGATAGCTTGAAAAATTGCTATTATATCTTGAGGTGTTACTTTTAATGAATTCAATGCAGAAGCAACTTCTTGAACGTTTGATGCGCCCTGCAATGCAACAACATTTGTAGAATCCTCTGTCACTTGGGGCACAAGGTTATTAAAAATTGCCATTCTGCCCTGTGAAAATGCACCCGGCTGAGAAATAATCGGATTGGATTTTATGTTTATATTATATCCGCCGTGTGAAATTGTGACCGGTTTGATTTTTACTGTGTTTCCCGCCACAACTGTTCCGGTTCTTTCATTCAACACAACTTTTGCGGGATAATCACTTTGTACTTCGATAGATTCCAATTGAGCCAAAAAATCAACCACGTTCTGTTGTGATTCATTTGGAATAGCAATATTCACTTGTGAGGCATCCATAGATTTAGCAATTTCATTACCGAATTTTGTATTGATCGCTTTTGCAATATTGTCACATGTAGTTAAATCCGGTTCCTTTAAATAAACTTTTACTTCATTTTCAATTTGTGCTGTCATCTCAGGAGATTGTTTAATGATTCCTCCTCGAGGAACTCTTCCGGCTAAAGTATGATTTTTTGCAACCCTGTTTCCTGATTTTGTGGAAATATCATATCCACCAACCGAAATCGGACCTTGAGCAAAAGCATAAACGCTGCCTTCAAGCCCGGATAGCGGGGTCATCAGCAAAATTCCGCCTTGAAGACTTTTTGCGTCACCCATAGAAGAAACATTAACATCAAATTGTGAATTTGGTTTTTGCAATCCGTTAATTGTGGCTGTCACCATAACAGCTGCAACGTTTCTTGTTTTCAATTCATCTTGAGGCACGGTTATTCCAAAGCGTTTCAGCATACTTGTGATTGATTGAATCGTAAATGATGAACGATGACTATCTCCTGTTCCTGCTAATCCAACTACCAATCCGTATCCGATTACTTGCTGTGAGTTTACATTGCCAATCATCGCAATGTCTTTGATTCTTTGCGAAAAGATTGTATTCGATAAAATAAAAATCGCTATAAATATTTTTGATAAATTTTTCATATCATCACCTAAAATAACCAGTGAAATAATTTAGTTAACCAGCCGGAATGCTGAGCATTATCAATTATTCCGCTTCCTTCAAATGTTATATCGGCATCAGAAATGTTATACGAAAGAACAGTATTATCGGCATAAATATCAGATGGTCTAACAATTCCTTTAACAATTATTATTTGATCTTCACCATTAATTGAAATTTTCTTACTGCCCGTTATTCTCATATTTCCATTTGCATAAATTGAATCTATTGACGCACTGATTTTTGTTTTAATTAGTCCGGTTGTTTTTGTCGAACCCGAACCGCTGAAATCATTTTGCGAACCAATACTCAAATTTGCTTTTGGAAGAAGAGTTTGATCTAATGAACCGCTGCCTGAAAATCCCAGTTTGCTTTCTCTTCCAGCCGAAGTAGAAGCATTGTTCGATGCTTGAGAAGACTCCAAAACAATAATTGTAATCGCATCTCCTATTCTGTTTGCCTTTTGATCAGAAAACAATGAATTATATGAATTTTGTCTCATATCCTGAGCATTGCTTGTGGCAAATAGTATTAATGAAACCACAAATAAAAATTTTACCTTTTTCATAATTCACTCTATTATTAAAACGTTTTTACTGTCAAGCACTTTTGCTTTAAATAATTTCTTGTCTCTTGTTTTTATCCTTATTGGCATCTCTGCCCAGCCATCCTGTTGAGTTACAGCATCCACGTGAACATCTGTTGCTCCGGAAATTGAATGAGCAATCACTTTATCACCTGCTCTTATTAAAGGATTTTCTTCAATTAATTCTTTAAGCAACAACTCACCTTTTTTTATAAAAGTAGCCGAGCGATGATTTGATACTTCATTAATATCTGTCAAATAAGAATTGATTTTCGAAACATCAACTAACTCCAAACTAAAATCATCCTGCTCAATATTTTTCCCTTTTTGTATATCTCTTTTAGCAACCAAAACATTGTCAAATAATTTCACTTCACATGTTAAATAGTTTTCAATACTCTTTCCTTTATCACTCAAAAACTCAACTGGTACATAAACCAAATTACCGTCCCTCTTGATGGGACGATTTTTATCAATCACAAATTTCTCTCTTGATTTCAAAGAAACTATGTTCACTTCATATTTTTGATAACCCGGAAAAGAATCCATAATAAAATTCTGAACCTTCTCATCAAAAGAATTGCTAAAGAAAAACATCATGATAATATTTGTTAATAGACTAATCACTTCTTAACCATTCTTTAAGTTATTTGCCATTGTCATCATTTCTTCTACCGTCTTTACTGTTTTGGAATTGATTTCATAAGCTCGCTGTGCAGTTATCATCGCAATCATTTCTTCAACAATATCAACATTTGACATTTCAAGGAAGCCTTGATGTATTTCAGCAAATCCGCTTGAGCCGGGATTTCCAACAATTGGAATTCCTGAGGCTTCTGTCTCAGCAAACAAATTATCGCCAAGTGCTTTTAATCCGCCCGGATTTAAAAATCTGACTATCTGAATCTGATCAGCAACAAACTTGTTGCCATTATTTTCCACAACTTCAACTGTCCCATCCCGACCAATAGAAATACCTACAGAATCTTCTGTCAGCGTAATTTCAGGTTCGAGTAAATATCCTGTTGACGTAGTGATTTTTCCTTCCGAATTTACTTTGAAAGATCCATCACGAGTGTATGCTTTTGTCCCGTCAGATTTTGTAACCTGAAAAAATCCTTCGCCCTGCAATGCAACATCAAACTGATTATTCGTCGGCTGCAAGTCACCCTGCTCAAAGATTTTCTGAGTAGAAACCGGCTGAACACCATTACCGATTTGGATTTTATTTGTAGAATTACTTCCGTTTGCCTGCGATGCCGAGAGCGAGTTTACAGGCACTTCCTGATACATTAAATCCTGAAACTCTGCTTTATTTCTTTTAAAACCATGTGTATTCATATTCGAAATGTTATTTGCAATAACTTCGATGTTTAATTGCTGAGCATACATTCCTGAGGCTGCGGTTCTTAATGATCTTGTTGCCATTTATTTATCTCCTAAACTTTTCCAATTGAATTTGCTTTTTCCAAAGAATCATCCAGATAGCGGATAATTTTTTGTGTCGATTGATAATCATTATTTGATCTGATCATTGATTCCATTTCTTCCATTATATTAACGTTTGATGTTTCAAGGTAACCCTGGGTTATTTCGTATTCTCCATTTTCAAGCTCTTCAATATCAACACCATCAGTCGAAAAATATGAACCGCCTATTTTGTTTAGTTCTTCGGGTTTTTCAACTTTGATTATTCTAAGTTCGTCAAGAATTGTATCACCAACTTTTATTTCGCCGGTTTTAGAAACCACAATTGACTGATCAGCATTGAAAACATTGGCCCCAAAATGAATCTCTCCATCTTTTCCCATGATTTTATCGCCCACCTGGTTTACGAGATAGCCTTCATCAGAAACTTTGAGTTTGCCATCACGTGTAATTTGTTCACCAAACTTTGTCTCAACCACAAAAAATCCATCGCCATTAATTCCTAAATCCAACGGGTTGCCGGTCAAAACCATTTCTCCCTGCTTTGGGTCATTAATTTGTTTGGCACTTAAATTCCCTTCGGCATCTAACACCATGGAAAATGGAACTTCTCGCTTATATCCAATTGTATTTAAATTTGCAAGGTTATTTGCAACAACTCCAATATGTTTTTCACCCGATTGCAAATTTCTTGCAGCAAGGAAAATTCCTTTTATCATAAAACACCTCTTTCTAAAACTGCTTCTTCATAATTTTTTAATCTTTCAGCAAGTAATAACTCGCTTGATGAAAGCTTGTTTTCTTTTGCAAATGCATTTCTCTTTTTTGAATTCAAATGAGATGAATTCATCACTAATTTCTTTCTGATGGCTTTCAATCTTGGATCAATAGAAACCACCAATTGTTCATTTCTTATTTTTTGAATGTTTGCTTTTAGTTCGCTCTTCCGGTTAATCTTTTTCAATCTTATCCTTCTTATGATTACAAAGCCGAAAACCACAAAGGAAGAAACCAAAATAATTGACAGCTTAATAACTGTAGAACTTACTTTAATCGAAGCTGCCGGCTTATTGTTCATTTTTTCGTTTGATTCAGCTTTAATAATACTTTGAGGAACTACGTTTTCTGAAATCATATTATTCTGTTTCTCTTTTGCAATTAGAATTTGCTGCTTTACCATCTCTTTAACAATATTCAAAGAATCAACTTGGGTTTGTGCTGATAAATTCTGAAAACTTAATAATATCAAGGTTAAAAAGAAGAAACGATTTTTCATTTTCTTATTTTTCTCCTCAAAGGAAAAGTTAAAACAAAATTTGTTCCTCCGGATTTTGTATTATGAATTTTCAGCATACCTTCATGAAGGTTCATCAAATTTTCCATCATCTTAATATTTGTTTTCTGGTTCGCATCCAAACTTTGAGCAGTAATTGAGTCGGTTGTTATGAAATTCACGATGATTTTTTCACCGACAAATTTTGATTGAATTAAAATACCACCGCCCGTTTCGCTCTTCATTATGCTGAAAAAATTCGTAAGCAATTGATGAATATATGTCGATTTTGTAAGAATAGGCGGAATGCTTGTTTCAAGATCTAAAATGCATTCATAATCCTTGTACTTCAATGTTGAAAGCACAACATTATAATAATCTGTAATAATCGAATTCAAATCAACAGGAAAAACATTTGAATTCCGGTTGTTGATATTTGCGAACTTGGTTAGTCTTGAAGCAACATTTTGGATCTTGTCCAACTGTGAATAAATAGTTTTAATTATTTCCTTATCAACGTTTTCATAATCGCTTTCAATGATTTTTGTGCTGCTCAGAACAACCTGCACCGGACTGATAACATCTTCCACTAATCCTGCTGTCAATTCGCCGATTGCTGATAACTTGAAATCATTTGCCAGTTTTGATTGGTAAAGCTGCAAGTCTGTATAAACCGAGTTGATTTTTTCTTTCTCTCTGATAAGATCAATTTTATTGGTTATCATTGCGAGCAGCATATTGACTGCTTCTATTTCAAATGAATTAGTCGGAATGGATTTTTGCGGAGTAATTACCGATAAAATTCCTTTCGGTTTTTTTGCTCCATAAATAGGAAACAAAACCATATTTAAAGAACTTTCGTTTATTTTGCTTCTCTTCACTTCGGGCAGTACAAATGTCTGTTTCTTTTCAAAAATCCAATCAATGATTCCGTCAGCAAACGCTTTGTTTATCGAGTTTGTATAATTAATATCACAAATGTTTGTCAGTGGAATAAGACTTATAAAATTCTCTTCGAAGTAAAAAATCTGGATTTCTTTAAGAAACAGAATATCCCTCAATAAATTTTGAAAAAAGGCAATTATTTTCTCCAAAGAACTTTCATCTTCCAAAAAACTTTTTAACTCAAATATTGTCTTCAACAATCTTGTGTTCTTTGAAAAATCATTTGACTTTTCAAAAACATTCAAATCGTTTTTCTTTTGATTCTTAAATCCAGAGCCGATCCACTCAATTGATTCATGCAGAAGAGGATAGTTGATTGCCGTATTCTTAATTAGTTTCAATTTAGAAACCCCAAAAGTTCGGAATGATTTGTAAATTTTTTCTCATATTCATCAAGAATCTCTTTTAGCCGTTCTTCTGTAATATTCAAAATATTGTAAACACCTTCTTCAATCTCGGAGGATTTATCCCACACACTTTCGTTTATCTTGATTTTCTTCGCTAAAAAATCGGCAACGTGAATGATAGCAGCCATTTCATCGTTTTCTTCAGCAAAACTCGGATTATGATGATAAGTTGCAGCTGTTTTTATAGCTGCAGGGAAATTCCATTTCTCCATTAAATATTTTGCAATAGTTGAATGTGTCATTCCCAATATAATTTTTTCGGCAACTGGATAAGCAACATTTTTATTCATTACCATATCATAAATTGCCATATAGCTGTTCTTGAAGTAACGATGAATAATTGATATTCCAAAATCATGGAGAAATCCTGCAACAAATACTTCTCCGCTTTTCTGATATTTCAAATCTTCAGCTAAATTTTTTCCGATGCTTGCGGTAAGCAATGAATGCAACCAAAAAGCATTTTGATCAAAATATTTATCGTTCTTATTCTTGAATGATTCAAGAAATGAAATTACAACAACAATGTGCCTGATTTCGGTGTAGCCAAGCACCATAATTGCAAAATCTAGAGTTGAAACTTCTCTTCGTAAAGTGTAAATAGGTGAATTGGCAACTGCAAGAACTTTTGCCACAAAGGACTGATCTCTCGAAATAATATCAATCAACTGTTGGTTGCTTGTGTTCTTGTTGTTTAAGAGACGAAGCGCTTCGGAGACAATATCCGGCATCGCAGGAATATTATAAATTGTATCCAAGGTGGCTTGAATTTTAGTATTTAAATTCTGTTCCTGTTGTATTTTTTTTGTTGTAGTTTCCATAGGCCTAAAAGATTGATGCTTCTAATTGTTGTTTAATTTGACTCTTGTAACTTTCTAAAAATTTATCTAAATATTCTTTATTTCCTAATTTCAAAAGCGGGACAACATTTTCATCTAACCCGAAATTCTCATCCCAAATAAATTTTCCAAGATCAAGAACTTGAGTTGCATAATCAGCCAGGTGAATAATTGAGGAAAGTTCCGGATTCTCTTTTGCTTCCGAAGGTTTGTGATGACAAAAAATTGATTCGCCAAGTGCATTTGGTAAATTCCATTTATCGCATAATATTCTCCCGACTTCTTCGTGTGTTAAATCAAGTACTTTCAACTCAGCATCATGAAATGACATTGTCTGACTTGTTACCAAATCGTTTATTTCAATAAATTCTTTATTGAAATATTTTTGTAATACAGAAATACCCAAATCATGCAGCAAACCCGCTGTGAAAGCCTCACCGGTTTTTGGGTATCCGGTATCGCTTGCAATCGCTTTTGACAAAAGAGCAGTAATAAATGAATGTGTCCAAAAGGATTTTCTGTTCCAAAATTTTGAATTATCGTTTTTGAATGTATCAATTAATGAAAGAGCAATTACAATTTGTTTGATTTGTTCAAATCCCAAAACCAAAATTGCAAAATCAATACTTGGCACTTTTCGTGGTAAACCGTAAAGCGGTGAGTTCGCAACTGTTAATATTTTTGTTGTTAATGCCTGATCCTGACTTATAATTCTGCCAATTTCGTGAGTCGGCGTCATCGAATCATCCAATAGCTGCGACAATCGGATTATCACATTTGGAATCGGAGGAAGATTTCGAATATTCAGCAAATAACTTTTTCTTCGGATTTTTTCGAGACTCTCTTCTTTTATCTCATTAATCATTTACACCCTCTAACAATAATTTTAACTGGCTAATAACTCTATTATGAATTTGCGAAACGCGTGATACAGAAATATTTAATGTTTCGCAGATTTCCTTATAACTTAAATGCTCGTAATAATAAAGAGTTATAATTAATCGATCGCGTTCATTTAACTTTTTAATTGCATCTATCAGCGTAGTTTTTATTTCGTTTTTTTCAGTTTCTTCTTCCGGAGTTGCCACATCAGCAGGAATCATTTCATATAACATACTTCCTTCCTCCTGATTGATTGATTGATTCAAAGAAACATTTGAGTATTGAAAAACTGGGTCACCATCTTTGTCAACACGCGGTTTTATTTGAACTTTTCTTATCTCATCAATAATTTTCCCTCTGATTCTTTGAATAGCATACGTTTCAAATTTAGTCCCGAATTCAGGATTAAATCTTTCAATTGCTTCATGCAATCCTTCAATTCCAAACTGAAAATAATCTCTGTCATCAAAGATATTCATTGCAACAAATTTAGAGTGATGAATAACATAGTGAACTAAATTTGTATAGTTCAGAATTATTTGTTTCTTCAATTCTTCGCTTGGATGTGTTTTAAACTCTGTCCAAAGAATGTTTGTCTCCATCTTACTTCTCACTTAAATTTTCTTTTAATTCATGGCTTTTGGTTAAAGCTTTCTTGTTTATTGATTTAATAAATACAATGCTTAGAATGGTCAGAGAAAGAGTAATAAAAAAGAAAACAGCGAATGATTTGAATAAAACATCAAAAACTGAAATTTGCCTTTGAGCGAAAAAAATGACTGAAAAGAAAAAGAAAAGCATTCCTATATTTAAAATTATTTTGTTCATTTCATCCTTTTATTTTAGTATAAATACTCAAACTTTATACCATGATTTCAGGATTAATTAAGCTTAAAAATGAGTTGAAAATGGAGTTTTTTGTTAAAATTATGTTGCAGATTGACTAATATTAGCCAAATGAATTATGTCCAGCAATTTAGCGGCTATTGTCTCGAATTGCTTGAAAGCCATGCTTTGTTTAAAGTAACTTACAAATAATTTTTGTTCTACTATTGATTGCCTGATTTGCTTTTCAAAATTTACAAAGCCAAGATTAATAATTTTTATCTTCAAAAAGTGAATCGATGCTTTTAGCAAGCTTGAAAAAGTTTCTTCTGCTTCTTCTGCCGAAAAAACGGAATTTATGATTACGATTTTTTTTGAGGCGGATTCAGAAGTCATTTTTAACACTGCATATGCGTCAATGATTGTTGTTGGTTCCGGATTTACCACAAAAACAATATTTGCAACTCCATTCAAAAGTTGAATTATTTCATTATTCAAACCGGCACCGGTATCAATAAAAATAAAATCATATTCGCTGCTGATTGTATTAACATTTTGCAGAAATTGTTTAATCAGATTTTCTGTCAGTTTGGGGAAATCATTTAAACCAGACTCGCCAAAAATGCAATCAAATTTTTCATCAATCCGGGTAATAACATTCTTAAACTTTTTTTGATTTGTGAAAAATTCCACAATTGTCCCGGCTGGTGTTTTATTAAGCAGAATATCTGCATTAGCCATGTTCGAATCAAAATCTATAAATAGTACTTTCCAATTCATTTGAGATAACATACGAGCAAGATTCAAAGAAACAAATGTTTTTCCTGTTCCTCCCTTTCCTGATGTGAA
>PFVB01000149.1 GCA_002790395.1 Ignavibacteriales bacterium CG_4_9_14_3_um_filter_34_10
GTGAATCCAAACCATCAGCAAGTTGGGATTTCTACTGATTGTCAGGCATGCCACAATTCGGCAGCATGGATTCCATCAAGTTTTAATCACGGAAGCACAACATTTATTTTGACAGGTGCGCATACATCTACTGATTGTTCAAATTGTCATAAAGGAGTAACAACAGGAACAAGTTCAGATTGTTACAGTTGTCATAAAACCAATTTTGAAAGCACAACGAATCCAAATCATGTCAGCGGTAATTTCCCGACAACATGTGAAGTTTGCCATACGACTCAACCCGGTTGGAAACCGGCGACATTTACAAATCATGACCAGTTTTATGTAATTCAGGGTGCGCATGCAGCATTCAAAAATGATTGTCAGAAATGCCATTCCTCCGGATATACAAATACACCTAATACATGTTTTGGATGTCACGAAGCAAAATATAATGCAACAACAAATCCTAATCATAAAACTGCCGCATTCCCGACAGACTGTGAGTCATGTCATTCGCAAAATGCATGGAAGCCGGCAACATTTGATCATGACGGAAAATATTTCCCGATTTACTCAGGAAAACATCAAGGCGAATGGAATACATGTTCAGACTGTCACACAAGTTCAGCGGATTACAGAATATTTTCATGTATAAATTGTCACGAACACAACAACAAGGCAAATGTTGACGACGATCATCGTGGTGTAAATGGATACAGTTATGTTAGTTCTGAATGTTACAGATGTCATCCTAACGGAAAGGGTGATGGATTGAAGGCAATCAGATTGAAGAGGATTGAAAATTAATATGATAAAAGCGAAAAAAGATTTGATAATTCTTAAGTTATTTTTTTGTTTATTAATTCCATTTGTATCTGTTTTTGCTCAGCAGAATCGTGAAAGAGCGAATGGAGAAATTACTTTCATTTCATCGCAGCATGTTTATGTTAAGTTTTCTTTGACAGATGGAATTTTTGTTGGCGATACACTTTTCACAAAAAAAGACGGAGTAGATTTTCCAACTTTAATCGTAAAGTTCATATCAAGCCGATCAATTGCTGCTGAAAAGATTTCTTCACTTCCGGTTTCGGTGAACGACAAAGTATTTGCTTTCCGGAGAATTACCGAAAAGGAAAAAGAAATTCTTCCCGGTAATGAAAATTTAACCGAAATAAAAGATTCATTGTTCGTAAAAAATAAAATCGAAGTTACAGCTCAGATTAAACCTTCAGCAAACAACGATTTTTACGGGCGATTTTCGGTACAATCAATTTCAACTTTGGATAATCAAAGCTCTGCAAACTCTCAGCAGAGATGGAGATATTCATTCTCTCTTTCTGGTGATAAAATTTATCAGTCCGACTTTTCTTTCTCATCATACATAACTTATTCTTATAACACTTATGAATGGCAAACACTTAAAAAAGATTTGACAAGAAATCTCCGTGTCTATGATTTGGGTCTGAAATACGAATTTGCTGATAAATCTTTTATTTGGGCGGGAAGACACATCAATCAGAAAGTATCCAATGTTGGTACAATTGATGGTTTCCAATATGAAAGGAAAGCATCCAATTTTTCAGTTGGTGGAATTGCTGGCTCGCGTCCAAATTTTTATGATTTCAGTTTCGATCCTAAATTATTTGAGTTTGGTGCTTATGTAGGAAGAATTGATACTATCGGAAAAAGTCAAACCGAAAACACAGTTGCAATATTCCAGCAGACCAACAAAATGAAGACCGACAGACGGTACTTGTATTTTCAGCACTCAAATAATCTGCTTCCTGAAACATATATGTTTTTATCAAGTGAGATTGATTTGTTCAAAATCAAAAACGGAAACAAACAATCTGTATTTGATTTAACAAGCATCTTTTTTTCAGCACGTTATAATTTTTCCCGCGAACTTTCAACTTCATTTTCTTATGATGCGAGAAAAAATGTAATTTATTACGAAACTTATAAAACTTTTCTTGATGCTTTAATTGAAAATGAAATGCGGCAGGGGTATACAGCAACAGTTTATTATCGCCCGACATCCCGATTGTTTCTTTCTGCAAATTACGGTTATCGATCACAAAAGCGTGATAAAAATTCATCGCGAAATTTTGGAGCAAATATTTCCTACTACCAAATTCCTATTTTATTGTTGAACGGCACTTTTCTGTTTTCACAACTTAAATCAAGTTACTCGACGGGAAACCAATTCGGAATCAGATTAAATAAATCATTAACAGATGAAGTTTCATTATCATCCGAAGTCAGGCTACTTCAATACAAATTTGCAAGCAATAATTACAAACTCTCACAAACGATTGCAAATTTTGAAATATCATACCAACTTCCGTGGAAAATGTATTTTTCTATCAATTACGAAGGACTATTTTACGATAAAATCTCCCAGGGCAGGTTTTTTATTGATTTAACAAAGAGATTTTGATTTTTTCTTGGACATTAACAGACATTTACCAACATATTGTTTTAATAAGTTCCATTTACTAAATTTGTGCAACAATTTTAGAGATTTATGGACTTAAAAATTAAAGATATTGTAGAATTGCTAAGTGTAAACGAAAAAACCGTTTATCGCTGGATTAAAGACAAGAAAATTCCGTGTTACAAAATCAATCACCAGTACAGATTCAACCGAGCTGAAATTAATGAATGGATACTATTAAATAAAATTGAAATGTCCTCCACTTTTATTTCCGAAGGCTCAAATAAAATAAGTCTCGCAAGATTGATTGAGACAAACGGGATAGTTGAAAACATCTCAGGTTCCAGTGTTCATGAGGTTCTTCAAAATGCAGTTGATAAAATTAAAACTCCAGATGATTTATCAAAGAACGATATAATCTCAGCTTTAATTAGCCGGGAAGAATTAATGCCGACAGCAATCGGGAAAGGCATTGCAATTCCTCATCCCAGAAATCCAATCATTACAAATCCTAAAAATGCAAGTGTTTCTGTCTGTTATCTTGAAACACCGCTCAGTTTTTCTGCATTGGACAATATAAATGTCCACACTTTATTTATACTATTGTCTGCAAGCCCAAAAATGCATTTGGAAATTTTATCAAGAATTTCTTTCCTTTGTCATCAGGAAAATTTCCTGAATTTATTAAAATCAAAAGCCCCGAAAGAAGAAG
>PFVB01000233.1 GCA_002790395.1 Ignavibacteriales bacterium CG_4_9_14_3_um_filter_34_10
CCATCCATCCCAATCCGGATTTCACAGCCCAAACTTTATCCATAACCGGACCGGTATCAACATAAGATTTTGCTATGAATTCAGGAATTTCATTTTTAATTCTGATTATAAGTTCATCCATCATTTTCCATAAAACAAGATGATAATCTTCACCCCAAGCATAACGCGATATTTTTGCCTTATCAGATTCATTGGAATATTTGTTATCAACAAAATAATTCACTCCCAAAGAAATAACACTTTTTGCTTCAGGAAGAATTTCTCTTATATCTTTTCGTTTTTCAATATTGTGACTCATGTAAGTCATATCGGCATGAAAACTATTTGAAAGCCATTTCTCCAAGCTATGAATCTCTTTATTCAGAATTTCAATTTCAGAAAAACCTACCAAGTCAAAGCCTAAATTATTTGCAAGAGAAAAAATTAATTCTTCAGTTTTCACCAATTTATTTCTTTCCTGAAAATTTTTGCAAAAACTTTACCATCCTGAACTTTGACTTCAAATGAATCAAGTCCATGCCTTCCATCTTGGTAACATCCGGTTTTGATGTTAAATTCCCAGCTGTGAGCCGGACAAATAATTTTATTCTCTTCAATAATTCCATCATAAATAATCGCAGCTTTCTGATGAGGGCAAATATTGCTGAGCACCGAAATTTCTTCATTCAACCTGAACACCGCAACATCACAATCATTTATGATGAATCTTTTTCCTTTTCCCTCAACAAGGTCAGCAACATTACAAATAAAAAAAAATTGAGAATCACTCATTCAGGTAAAACTTCAAAAACTTTGTCAATTCCATATCCATGTAAATTCTGCGATACAGTAGCAGCAACAATTTCAGGATCATGTTCAAAAAATAAAATCCATTCTTCTTCAATGGCTTTCGACAAAATTCTTTTTTTATCGCTAAGTGTAATTAAAGGATTAATATCATAAGCCATGATGTATGGCAAAGGAATGTGTGAGGCAAATGGAAACAAATCTGCTGAATATAATAAGGTTTTTGTACCATCAGAAACTTTCACTAATTGCATTGAATTTGTATGTCCGTTTGAAACAACAAATGATATATTATCATCAAACTCCGCCTCGCCATCAATAAATTTCAACATATTATTTTCAATCAATGGATTAAATCTATCTTTGATAAAACTTGCTTTATCTTTCTCAGTTGGATTTATTGCTAATTCGAAATGTCTTTTCTGAACATGATACTTAGCATTTGGGAATGCAGGTTCATATTTACCATTACTGAAAATTACCGAACCACCTGTATGATCAAAATGCAAGTGAGTAAGAAGAACATCGGTTACGTCTTCTCTAGCAATTCCATTCTCTTTTAACGAACTAATTAATTCTAAATTCTGTTCTTCTACTCCATAAATTCTACAAAATTTTTCGTCCCAATTATTCCCAATGCCGGTATCAACTAAAATTATTTTTGATTCACTCCTAACTAACAGACTTCTTGTTTTCAGAGCAACCCGATTCAATTCATCTGCGGGATTTGACCTCTGCCATAATGTTTTAGGAACAACTCCAAACATTGCTCCGCCATCCAAGGATAATGAACCTGCGTTGATTTCTTCTAACTGATATTTTCCTATTTGCATAATATTTGCAATAAATTTTAAAATAAAATAGGGCCAAACCGAGTATATAAAAATCGATTTAACCCTATAAAAAAATTATCTGCCTAATGTATCAAGTTGATCTTTTTTTGCTAAAAGCTGTTCTTCAGTTTCAACATGATCCTCATCCGGCACGCAACAATCAACCGGACAAACAGCAGCACATTGAGGTTCATCATGAAATCCTTTACACTCAGTGCATTTATCAGGCACAATATAAAATTTATCGGATGAGAAAAATCCTTGTGCACCTGACGGAGCTGCAATTCCATCTCCATAAGTATTTGTGCCTAATTTCCACTCAGCTCCGCCTTCATAGATAGCTGTATTTGGACATTCAGGTTCACATGCACCACAGTTGATGCATTCATCTGTTATTTTAATTGCCATATTGTTCTCCTTTTTAAATTTGTTTTATGGTTGGAAGTAAATTTAAGTCTATTACTGTTTTCTTTTTTGTTTTAACCTTGTTTATCTCTTCCAGCATTAGTTTAATATTATTAATCAGAAACTCCACATTAATTTCACAAAAATTTGATGAAAATTTTGATAATTTAATCAGAGCTTTTTTGTACTGGCTTTCTGCTCCATTATAGTTACCACAAACAGCATGATATGATCCAACAGAAACCTGTACCATTCCTTGCAAAAAAAGTTTATTCACTTTATCAGAATTCATCCACATATTTTCAAAAAAATCATGGGCTGAAAAAAAATCATGATTATTAAATAACTTAATACCTACCGATAAATCCATCAAACTCATAACAATTATAATAAAACACTAAAACAAGGTCAATATAAAAATTTTTAATCACCAACTGCCACTCGATCCGCCGCCGCCAAAACTTCCACCGCCACCCGAAAATCCACCAAATCCACCACCGCCAAAATTTCCACCACTAAACCCACCGGAGCTTCTTCCGCCGCTTAACGCACCCCAAAGAAGAATTGAGCCAAGCCCACCGCCCCGTCCTCTTCCAAATGATGATATTAAAATAAATATGACAATGATAAGCCAAAACGGAAATTTCTTACTATCGGTTTCATCATTTTTTTTATCCTTGTATTCGCCTTTTGTAGCTTCAATTATAGATCGTAAACCGGCAACAATTCCATTGTAATACTCGCCTTCTCGAAAATATGGCGTAATTTCATTTCTAATTATTGAACTTGAAAGAGCATCCGTTAAAGCGCCCTCCAAACCATATCCAACTTCAATCCTAATTTTTTTGTCACTTAGGGCAACTAAAAGTAAAATGCCATTATTATTGCCTTTGGTTCCAATCCCATTTTTTTCTGCAAGCTCTTGCGAATACATTTCAATCGGATATCCATTCAATGTTTCAATCAACAAAAAAACAACTTGCGTGGATGTTGAGTCATCAAAAAATTTTAACTGCTGATTTAAACTTTCCAATTCTGAACTTGAAAGTGTTCCTGTAAAATCATTGGCATAATTTTTAAGTGAATAATATTCTGGCTGTGCACTCAATGTACCAGCCAGAATTATAATCAAGAAGAAATATTTAAGATTCATCAGAATTGAACTTGCGGAACCTGCTGCGCTGCTTCCGATGCTTTAAAGTACTGCTTTTGTGAAAACCCTGTGAAGCCGGCAATTATACTTCCCGGAAACTTTCTTAAACGCGTATTATAGCTTTGTACACTTTCATTAAATTTTTTCCTTTCCACCGAAATTCTGTTTTCCGTGCCTTCTAATTGTGACTGAAGCTGAAGGAAATTTTCATTGGCTTTTAATTGCGGGTAAGCTTCAACCGTTACAAGCAAGCGTGACAGAGCACTTGATAATCCATCCTGCGCCTGTTGAAACTGTTGAAACATTTGTGGATTGTTTAAAATTTCCGGCGACATATTAATCTGGTTTACTTTTGATCGGGCTTCGGTGACTGCTGTGTAAGTTTCTTTTTCAAAATTCGCAACACCTTTTACAGTATTTACAAGATTGGGAACCAAATCCGCACGTCTCTGATATTGATTCTGAACCTGACTCCACGAAGATGTAACTTGTTCGTCCATAGTTACAAGTGTATTATAAACACTAATACCCCAGCTGAAAAGTAAAATCACAAAAAATATTAATAAGCCGGCAATGCTTAATCCAACTACTAAACCTTTTTTCATTTATACTCCAATTTTTTAATTTGTTAAACTTCTTGTAGGTGCCGGAATTCGACCGCCTCTAAGTACAAAATTTGCACTACTGATTTTCCTAACTTCCATTATCGGGGCTGATCCGAGCAATCCGCCGTATTCGACCATCTCTCCAACTTTTTTACCATGAACAGGAATTATTCTGACTGCAGTTGCTTTATCGTTTATAACTCCAATTGCACATTCATCCGAGATTATTCCCGCCAAAGTAGTTGCGGGAGTATCACCGGGAACTGCGATCATATCAAGACCAACCGAACAAACGCAGGTCATTGCTTCAAGTTTTTCAATGGACAAATTTCCTTTTTGAACCGCACTAATCATTCCTGCATCTTCACTTACCGGAATGAATGCACCGCTTAGACCGCCGACGGATGAACTTGCCATCAATCCGGCTTTTTTTACACAATCATTCAACATAGCCAAAGCTGCTGTTGTTCCGGGGGCTCCGACATCTTCGACACCCATAGCTTTTAAAATATCTGCGATACTGTCTCCAATTGCCGGAGTAGGTGCAAGTGAAATATCAACAATCCCAAATGGAATTTTATGTTTATTAGCCACACTTCTACCGACTAATTCACCGGCACGAGTAATTTTGAAAACCGTTTTTTTTATTGCTTCTGCTAAAGTATTTAAATCTGATCTGCCAGCTTCTTTTACTGCATCAAGAACAACACCTGGTCCACTGATTCCTACATTAATCACAACTTCCGGTTCTGAAATTCCATGAAAAGCACCAGCAACAAATGGATTATCCTCGGGCACATTACAATAAGTCACAAGTTTTGCGCAACCGATTGAACCATTGTCTTTTGTTTTCTTCGCTAAAGATTTTATTACTTCCGACATTAAATTTATTGCATCCATGTTTATTCCAGCTTTCGTGGAAGCAACATTCACACTTGAGCAAACTCTTTTGGTTTCTGAAAGTGCATATGGAATTGAATTCACAAATTCTAATTCGCCATTTGTAAATCCTTTTTGAACAAGAGCTGAGAAACCGGCAATAAAATCAATGCCAATTTCCTCTGCAGCTCTGTCGAGTGTTTTTGCAATTTCAACAAAATCATCACGGTGAAAAGCATCGAAGGGGATTGAAATTGGCGTGACTGCAACTCGTTTATTAGCAATAGAAATTCCGTATTGTGATTCAATTTCTTTTGCATAACGTACATGATTCCTTCCGTATTTAATAATTTTATCAAAAATCTTCTGTTTCGCAACCTCGATATTTCTATCGAAACAATCACGAAGGCTTATTCCGAGCGTCACAGTGCGGATATCAAAATTTTCCGTTTCAGTCATTCTTATTGTTTCAAGTATTTCATCAAATTGATAAGGCATATTTTTCCCTTAGTATATATTAAATTCTGTGCATAAATCTAAAAACATCTTCGTGTTGAATGTATATTTTAACTTTTAATTCTTCAGCAACTTTCTTCATTGCTTCTTGAATTTCCTTCAAATCATTTGGTGAATTTGTAATATCGATTACCATTATCATAGTATAAAATTCATCCATAATTTTCTGACTCAAATCCCTGATATCGCATTTGAAATCGCTTAATGTTTTTGTGATTTGAGCAATAATTCCCGAACTGTTCAACCCAAATGATGTTAAAATTATTCTACCAGAAGTTATTTCTGTGCCGATGTTTTCTTTGTTTATCTTTGAAAAATTTTCAATTGATTTTTCGACAACACTTTTTACAATATCGGGAGTTGCTTTATCCCCTAATTCTTTAACTGCTTCCAAAGTTATTCTTCTTATTTCATCTTCAGTTATTTTCAAGGTTGAGTTCCTTCATATTTATTTTGTAAAAATCTATATGCACTATTTGCAATTTCCAAGTTCTTCTTCGCTACCGATTTTTCTGCACCTTCAATAGAACCACGATAAAATCTAAGCCAGCCAAGTTCTCCAATCACAAATGCGTCAAAAATCCTGTTTTCAGTTATTGCATTTACCGTAAAGTAACCACCTAAAATATTCCAGCTTAAAGACAATATACCAGGCAAATACTCGCCCGAATAAAAATAACCGGAACCAGGCAACAAATAGGAAATTACTTTTGCAAAGATAGCAGAAAATTTAGATTCTTCTACAGTAGTGCAAAGTGTTTGTAATTCATGTCCGGCATCTAATTTTCCAAATTCAACGGCAGCATTTTCCCATTCATCATTCAACATAAAAGCCCAGCCGCGCCAATAAGAAATCTCTGCTTGATATTCCTCTGTGGGGTATTCAATTTCAAGCTCATCCAAAATCTGCAATGCACTGGGAGTCGTTCGTCTTAAAATATTACAGCGGACAATTTGCAATTTACTTTCCAAAATTCCATCGCTCGTATTAGCATTCATTTCAGAGATTTTTAGGAATTGGATTGCATTGTCATAAAACCCTCCAGACTTGTATGATAAACCGATTTTGTAATTTGCTTCCCAATAATATTCTTTGTTCACATCAAAATAAATCAGCCGCTTATATTCAGTTATCGCATCAAAATAATCTGTGCTGTCAAAAAGCTCATTTGCGTAATTCAATTGTTTTTCCAAATTTGACTGAGCAAAAGAAATTTCCATCATGAAAAACAAGCAAAATATAAAAAGTGATTTCATTTCGATATTCCATGAATTTTAGGCATGAAATAATTTTTATTTTTCAGAAATTCAGAAATATCAAACTGAACTCTAACTTGAATATCAGTATTGTAAATTCTTGCCGAAGCAACCGAACCATAAATATTCCCGGCATAAAAGTAACCTGTAAGAGCAGCAAAAATCCAACCGCGAACATCATGATTATTCTTAAAATTATTGTATGACAGAAATCCCAAAACTGAAGTAAATAAAAAAGAAGTGATTCCATCGCTATAATTTTCAGTATAAATTTTTCCTGCACCCGGAATTATTGCCGATATGATTCCTGCCGTAGTTTCATCTTTTCGTTCCGGATAATATTTCCTAAAATATAAACTCCGAATTGTATCATACTCTCCACCGGAAAATGGAGCAAACAAATTTGTTGAATCAATCAACATATTGCTGTTCTGTAAATTAAAACAGCTCTCAAGTTTATTTATTTTTGTCTCGTAAATCGAAGAAAAATAAATTTTATTTTTTCTCAAGGCTGTGAATTCATCATAATCATTTTCAAAATATTTTATCTTAAAAAAGAAGAGTTTTGCTTCGTCTGATAATTTAGAATTGATAAATAAGCTTTTAAGATAATCCTGACTCTGTTTTAATTCTCCGAGTTCAATTAATCCGAATGCAATTTTAAATCTAACTGTATCATTATTTTCATACCATAAATACTGCCTAAACTCATTATTAGCCCTGTAATAATCCTTTTGCTGAAAAAGATAATTGCTGAACTTATAACGATTGAAAGCCGTTAACAAACTTTCCTCTTGCGAATAAATTTTTTCATTCAAAATTATAAAGGTCAAAAATAGAATGATAAAATTGAGAAATGGATTACTTATAATTTTCAACCGTATCAATTAGTTTTCCCGTTGGGTTTTTAATGTAGTCTTCCCGATTAAAGAAATTTGTGTCTCTCATAAATCTATCGGCAAACATCAAGCTCGCCTTTATTAAATTAGTTTGCTGAGCAGCCTGAATGAAAAAGTTAGAACAGGATGGAGAAAACGGACAGTTGTCCCCATCCAAATCTGAAATTAGATACTTATATAATCCATGTGCACCGCCCAAAAAGTTTAATTCTCCATTACACTGATAAGCATCTTGATTAGTGTTTTTGATTTCATAATTCGCATGAATCTTTGACCAACGTTTGTTTTCCTGCTGAGCTGCAATTGCTATAACAAACACGAAAAAGAACAAAGCAATTTTAATCATTAAACTTCTTTCAATAATTCTCTGGCAATAATAATTTTCTGTATTTCTGAAGTTCCTTCATAAATCTCAGTTATTTTTGAATCGCGTAAAAATCTTTCAACAACATATTCACGGACATAACCATATCCACCATGAATTTGAATAGCTTCAAGTGCACACTCAACAGCAACTTTTGATGAAAACAATTTTGCCATTGATGCCTCTTTGATATATGGTTTACCAGCATCTTTCAAACCGGCAGCCTGCAAAGTCAATAATTTAGCAGCTTCAACTTTTGTTGCCATTTCTGCAAGCTTAAATTGAATTGCCTGATGATTGCTTATTTCAGTTCCAAAAGCTTTTCTTTGTTTCGAATATTTAAGTGCAGCTTCAAAGGCACCTTCAGCAATTCCAACTGCCTGCGAAGCAATTCCATATCTTCCTCCATTTAATGTATTCATAGCATAATTGAATCCTTTTCCGACTTCCCATAAAACATTTTCTTCAGGCACCCGAACATTTGTAAAAGTAAGTGAACAAGTATCAGAACTACGTATTCCCAACTTATCTTCCTTGACACCGTGTTCAAATCCTTGCCAGTCTTTTTCTACTAAAAATGCGGTAATACCTTTATGTCTTTTCGCAGAATCTGTCTGTGCAATAACTACATAATAATCTGCAGACTGTCCATTGGTTATCCAGTTTTTAATTCCATTCAAAACCCAATATTTTCCGTCCTTTTCTGCTTTCGTCATTTGATGGGTAGCATCACTTCCAGCTTCAGGTTCTGATAAAGCAAACGCACCAAGTTTTTCGCCGCGGGCAAGTGGTTTCAGATATTTTTGTTTAATAAACTCCGAGCCCCAGTTTTCTAACCCGTAAGTGACTAAAGAATTATTAACAGACATAATTACACCAACACTTGCATCAACTTTTGAAATCTCAATCATTGCAAGCACATAACTTATTGTATCAAGCCCGGCACCATCGTATTCTGGAGAGACCATCATTCCCATAAAACCAAGTTCTGCTAACTTTTTAATTATTTCAGCAGGAAATTCTGCTTTCTTGTCTCTTTCTATTGCTGATGGCAATATTTCCTTTTCAGCAAACTCTTTTGCAGTCTGCTGGATTAGAAGCTGATCTTCAGTGAATTGAAAATTCATTTTGATTTCCCTTATTTTATTGTGTTTCAAAATATAAAACATAAATTAATTTTCAAACAAAGATTTTACAAAAGGCAACAAATTGTTTTGCGAATCTTCATTAATAAATCTCAATATTTTGACAAAGACGACAGGGAATATATAAATACTTATCACATTGTAATTTATATTTGCATAAAAAATAAAAGCATTTAAGTGGATTTGAATAAAAGAAAAGAAATAGAGGGAATGCCTTTAGAGAAATTAAAAACTTTCTTTATTAAATATTCAATCGAGAAATACAGAGCCGAACAGGTTTTCAACTGGATTCACAACCATCTCGTTTTTGATTTCGATGAGATGAAAAATATTCCAAAAGATTTAAGGATAAAACTCAACGAAATATTTAACTTAATCTCACTAAAAAAAGAGTTAGGTCAAGATTCACTCCAGACAAAAACAAGAAAATTTCTCTTTACTACATCTGACGACAAAAAAATTGAGTCTGTAATAATTCCGGATAAAGAAAGAAACACACTTTGCCTTTCGACACAAGTCGGCTGCCCACTTGATTGTAAGTTTTGCGCCACAGGATTAATGGGATACAAACGAAATTTATCTGCGGCTGAAATTGTTGACCAATATCTGCTGACAGCAAAACATTACGGAAAAGAATTTATCACAAATATTGTTTATATGGGAATGGGTGAGCCTTTACTGAATTTTGAAAACACAATCGAGTCGCTAAGAGTTTTCACTTGTGAATTAAACAAAGTTTTAAGCAGAAACCGAATCACTGTTTCAACTTCCGGAATACCTCAAAGAATAATTGATCTCGCTGATTCAAAAATAAAAGTAAAACTTGCACTGTCTCTTCATTCAACATATGATGAAATCAGAAATACAATTATGCCTATTAATAAAAAGTATCCGCTTGGAGAAAACATAAAAGCAATAAAATATTATGCTCAGCAAACGAAAACGAGGATTACATTTGAATATACTATGCTGCAAGGAATTAACGACAGGAAAGAGGATATAAAAGGATTAGTCAGGCTTTGTTCTCTTGTGCCCTCTAAAATTAATATAATTCCATTTAACAGTATTGCTCATATGAGTCCTGACGGAATTTCAGCTAAACTTATTCCCACCGATAAAAAACGAATTTATGAATTTGCACAGGAACTGCGCGATAAAAATTTAACTGTTATGATTCGCGATACTCAGGGAGATGATATTGCGGCTGCTTGCGGACAATTAGCAATAAGGAATTGACAGGATGAATTGGATTTATATTTTTATAGCATCAGTATTTGAAATTTCGTGGGCAGTAGGATTAAAATACAGTCAGGGCTTCACAAAATTATATGCAAGCATCTTCACAATAATCACGATGATTCTCAGTTATGTTTTTCTTTCTCTCGGAGTGAAAAATATTCCGATCGGAACAGCATATGCGGTTTGGACAGGAATTGGTGCGGTCGGAACTGCAGTTTACGGAATGATTTTTTTTAATGAAGGAAAAGAAATAATCAGAATCGTTTTTATATTTTTAATAATTGCCGGAATAATCGGCTTGAGGTTGACTTCAAAAGGATGAGATGAGAAAACTTACACATGATGAAATATCGATGAATCGGGTAAAAATTGATTCGCTCAATGAAGCAAAGAAATTTCCGGTTTACGTTATCTTAAACAGCATCAGAAGCAGTTACAATGTCGGTTCAATTTTCCGCACTTCGGATGGAGCAATGATTGAAAAACTTTTTCTCTGTGGCTACACTCCTTTCCCGCCTAACAAGGAAGTTCTTAAAACTGCTCTTGGTTCGACAGACAGTGTAAGTTGGGAATACATCAAAGATCCCAAAGAATTAATACTGGAACTCAAATCACAGGGGATTAAAATCTGTGCACTTGAACTTACTGATTCATCAATCAACCATTATGATTTATCGGTTGACGCTTTTCCAATTTGCTTACTTGTAGGAAACGAAATCACCGGAGTGCCAAATGAATTACTTGATATGTGCGATTTTTCAATAGAAATACCGCAGTATGGAATTAAGCAATCATTAAATGTTGCAGTTGCTTATGGAATTGCAGTATTTGAATTACGCAGACTACACGATAAAAAAACTTAAAATGCCGAGGAAAAATAATTCTCACCGTTATCTTTCACGTGAATATTCAACATTCCCGCCCGTACTAATTTTATTAATGTTCTTGATGCCCGCCGGTTTGATATGTTTGATAAGCAAGTAAGCTCTTTAACTGTAATTGTTTCATTCTGCTGAAGATATTCAAAAACCATGCGTTCATTTTTATCAATAGAATAATTTTTAAGCGAAGTAAAATTGGTCTGTGCCTGCAAAATCTTTATCATCTCTTTGCTTGCAGGAACACTTTTGTCATTTACGCGGATAAATACTTTTGCAGTTGTAATGTCGATTTCATTTTTAAAATCTTGAAGCCGATGAGGTTTTACTTCGGATTCAAAAACTTCAACAACAACCAGCTCCTTATGCTTAATTTCAATAAAATCAAGTTTATATCTTATAGGCGGTTCGCAGTATTTTTCAGCACATTCAATTATAAATGCTGCTTCCGATTTTTCACTTTCCACACCTTTAATTGACTTATCATCTTCAACTCCAATAATTAAATACCCGCCTTTTGAGTTAGCAAACGCAATTAACTCTTTTGAAATTTTTTCGTAGTCAGAAAATCTTTGTTTGAACTCTACTCTGAATCCTTCACCTTCTTCGATAAGGGAAAGCACATCCCTATGTTTCATCGTTTACTTCTTAGGATCTGTGGTTTGTGGATTCTTTTTTGGACTTTTCAAAGTATCCGGGATAAGATTAGGTTTCGCCAGTCTGTTAACATCTTGAAATTCTATAGGATTACTTTTTACAGAATCTTGTTTTGGTATTTCGATATTTGAGATATTACTTTTTGAATCTGAAGTCTGAACACTTGTACTTTTTTCCTCACTCTTCACCGGCTTCTTTTCTTCTTTGGGAGCATTCGCTTTAACTATAGAATCACTGATTGCTTTCTGTCTTGAATTATAAAAAGAAAGTTTGGCTCGAACTGCATTTGCAAATTCCGTTTTTGAATACTTCCTTGATAAAGTATCATATATTGCCGCCGCCGAATCTTTTTTCTGCAACTCATTTTCATAAAGAAAACCGATTGTGTACAAGGCTTTTGCCGAATAAGGAGAAGTCTGATTCTCTTTATAAAGTTTCTTTAGTGATGATATTGCAGGCTTAAATTTTTTCTGATCAATAAAATTTTCTGCTTTAAGAAATACTTCCTCTGCCGGATCGTTTTTTTTGGATGATTTTTCTAAACCCAATCTTTCTGCTGCTGCATCTGCAATCGGATTAAACTTATGGTTTGTATATATTTCTCTGAACAGACTGTCAGCAATCTCCTTTTTATCTTTAGTCAAGAAATAGGAGCCAAGTGCAAACAGTGCCTTGGCTTCCAACTTTGAACCGGAATAATCTATAAGGATATCCTCATACTGCGATCGCGAAGAATCGGGAATGTTTAGCTCACCAAAGAAGAGATTCGCCAATTCATATTTGCTTTTAACAATGTTTGATTTAATAGAATCAACCGGAATTTTAGGTAAAACAGGCGCCGCTGTAAATGGGGCTTTAATTTTGGAATACTTTGTCGAGTCGAAAGCCGAGCCTTCAAGCTGTTTCATCTCTTTGAAAAATTGCTTTAATGAATCTTTTTTTGAAAGATAATTTTTGAATCTAATTGAATCCCTTCTAAAACTATTCGTATCAAGAATATATGAAAGATCTCGTTCTGAATTTTTAATTGATTCTTTCAGTGTTTTCAATTTATTTAAAATTGTCACTTTGGTCTTTGAAGAATTTTTAAACTCACTCGGGGCTGAAGATTGTGAGACTCTTTCATATAAAACCCGTGAACTGTCGAGTAGAACTAAATCCGTTTCCAAAATTTCAGCCCTGCGGAATAAAGCAAAACCGGTGCTTAACGTGTTTTTATAAAGACTGTCCATCTCGGTAAATTTATCAAAAGCTTTTGAAACTTCATTCTGTGCATAAAACACTTCTCCCATTTCCAAGTCGATTTGATCACGTTTATCTTTGTACTTATCTTCATTATAGAGATCGTCCAGATAGGTCAAACTTTTTTCATAGTCACCTAATTTTCTTGTAACTTTTGCATATTCAAGTTTACTTAAAAATTCAATATCATAACTTGGGCTGAAATCATTTACTCTCTGAAAAGCGCTTGCAGCATTTTCAAAATCATTTACTGATAAATAAAGCTTTCCCAGTTCGTAAAGAATTTGTGCATTCAGTACTGCAGATTCCGAATAATCTAAAACCTGATTTACATTTTTAATTGCTTCTTCTTTTTGTTCAATTAAGATTAGATACCTAATTTTAGACAAATATGCTTCCGCAATAATTTCAGGCTCATCCTCTTGAATAGCTGTATCGATAGTCTCTTTAATAATTTTATTTGCTTCTTCAAACTGACGGTTTTGATAAAGTGCTTTTGCAATCCACAGTTCATTTTCGAGGCTAAGATCCGAATCAGTAATTGTTTGAAGTTCCTTAAATTTTCGAAGAGCCTTGATATAAACACCTTGATAATAATAAGATTTACCGATCATAAAAATCGCATCATCATAGAAAGAAGATTCTTTATTAAACTGCATAATCTTTGAGCTTTTATCAATCACCGATTCAAACAAAGCTTTGTTCTTTGAAGAAATTTGATCTTCCTTAAAATCAAACAATCCTTTTTTTGATTCCAATTTCATTGATTCTTCTGCCTCATCAAACTTCTGCTTTGCATTATAATAGCGGTTAAAATATGCTGTAAAGTTATTCCAAACCGAACATCCGGAAAATGAAATTAAAATCACCAAGAATCCAATCAAATAAGATTTAACAAATTTCAAAGCGCACCCGCTCCGGATTCGTCCGTTCTGATTCTAATAACATCTTTGATATCTGAAATAAAAATTTTTCCATCTCCAACCTGGCCTGTCTTTGCGGTATTCAAAATTACATCAATTACTTTTTCAGCCATTTCATCAACTACAATAACTTCAATTTTTATTTTTGGCACAAAATCAATTTGATATTCACTCCCCCGGTAAACTTCTTTATGTCCTTTCTGCCTTCCATATCCGCGGACTTCAGAAATTGTCATGCCTCGTATACCTTCTTCAATTAATGCTTCTTTAACTTCATCAAGCTTGAATGGGCGAATGACTGCTTCAATCTTTTTCATCACAACCTCATTTAGTTTTTACCATGACAATGTTTATATTTTTTCCCGCTGCCACAAGGACAAGGATCATTTCTACCAATTTTTTCTTCAGCTTTTATAGGCTGCTGAACACCTCTTCTGCTGCTCTCATCTGCTGATTGTCTTCCGCTCAATCCAAGATTATCAACATTATCTTTAATCGTTGTCATTCTTTGCGGAGTTCTTCTTCTTTCCTGAACCTCATTACTGCTTTGCGGAAAAAACTTGAAGCAGAAGG
>PFVB01000073.1 GCA_002790395.1 Ignavibacteriales bacterium CG_4_9_14_3_um_filter_34_10
AAACAAATTGTCCACCGAGCATTTCTCACTTTCATAATTTAATTTATAAATCGCAGAATAAAATGCATCATTTCCAAGATTTGCTGTATCGGGTAAATTCCAAAATAATTTTATGGAATTTTTCTCTTTGTTTACCAATGAATACAAATTTTCTGTTTCATCAGGCATCTCATCATCTATCCACGGCATTTTAGCCGGGAATGCTCTTTTGCTGAATGAAGCTATTTCAAGATTTTTAATATTATCGTATCTAAAAAATGAAACTCCTGCAGAATTAATCTGCCTCGAATATTGAATCATTTTTTTTGTTTCACGAAGCACTTCATTTTTATATGCTGCAATTCCCAGCACAATATTTTTCCCACTTGAATTTTCCATCCAGTCATTTGCTACAACATCAAACTTTGGATTGTTATTAAAATCCCAATAAATCTGAGGTACTGCATAATCAATCCAACCATTTTTCAGCCATAACTTTGTGTCCTGATAAACATCAGAAAATCCCTGTAATCCTTTTGCATCCTTTATGTTCTGATAAATTCCAATCGGAGTAATTCCAAATCTCAAAAAAGGGTTTTCGCGTTTTATTAAATCATGAATTTCATTGACGATGATATTTATATTTTGTCTTCTCCAATCGTCTTTGTTCAATTTGTCTGAAAATTTTTTGAAGGAAGTTTCATCATTAAATTCTTTCGAAGGATATCTCAGAAAATCAAGCTGTAAACCATCAATATCGTATTTGTTAATAATCTCATCAGCTATTTCAACCCAATATTTCCGCACCTGAGGTAAACCCGGATTCAACCAATAAGTAATTTGATTATCAATGTATTTTTCAACTGTCCAATCCGGATGCAATGACATCACATGTTTTGGATGTTCCTTTACAAACTTTTCAGTACCAGTAAAACATCTCAAAACATTTATCCATGCATGAATTTCCAGTCCTCTCTTATGGCATTCATCAATCATAAACTGCAAAGGATCATAAGCCGATGAATCATCCATCACACCGGAAATATAATATGACATCGGTACAATCGAACTTTTATAAATCGCTGTCCCATTAAAAAGAACCTGAAAATAAACGGTATTGAAATTTTTTCTTACAAGATTATCAAGAATACCTATTAAAGCTTTTTTCTGAATTTCTTCGTCATAAACCGGAGGAGGCCAGTCAAGTCTGAAGTTTGTTGCAAGCCACACAGCCCGCGTTTCATGCGCTGGCTGTGCATCAAGCACCAAGCATAACAAAAAAGGAATTACGACTAATCTAAACAATCTCATTTTTATCTTTAAATAATTCCAACGCAGAATTAATAGCTTTTAAAATCTCGCTGTCGCGTGCCTCGACATCAATTAATACTTCTCCAATAGATTTAAGAAGAACGAATTTAATTTTTCCGTCACGATTTTTTTTGTCTCTCATCATAATTTGAATTAAATCATTCTTATTGATTCCGTTTATTAAAACAAATGGTTTAACTTTATCAATCAATTGAATAGCTCTATTAAATTCATCTGCTTTAATTAAGTGTTTATTCTTCGACAAAATCAATGCGCAAGCAATACCAATAATTACCGCTTGCCCGTGCTTGATTTTGTGCCCTGAACTTACTTCAAATGCATGAGCAAATGTATGTCCAAAGTTCAGAATTTTTCTTAAACCAAGCTCCTTCTCGTCGGCTTTTACAACCGCACCTTTAATTCTTATTGATTCGGCAACAATTCTATCAATAACAAAATAATCAAGATCTAAAACTTTCTGAAAATTATCCGAAATAAAATCAAACATTTTTGTAGTTGATATAAATCCGTATTTGATGATTTCCCCGATACCGCAAATAATTTCTTCTTTCGGTAAAGTATCAAAAAAGCCGGTATCAGCCAGCACTAATGATGGTTGATGAAATGAACCGATTAAATTTTTTGTGCCTTTGTAATTGATCCCGGTTTTGCCTCCGACAGAACTATCAACAGCCGCCAGAAGAGTTGTTGGCAGTTGAATAAACTTTATTCCTCTCATAAAAATCGCAGCAGCAAAGCCGGCAATATCCCCAACAATCCCACCGCCAATTGCAACAATAATTGAATCCCTTTGAAAATTTTTGATTGTCAGTTGATTCAGAATCTTTTCAAGTTCATTAAAGTTTTTGTTTTTCTCAGTTGCAGTGAAAGTATAAACTTCCTTTTGCTTGCAAGAAGCATAGATCCGATCAATTGTTTCTTTGTGAAGTTTATAAACATTTTTGTCAGTGATAAAAAATATTTTTTTGTCTCGCAATTCATGCGAAAGATATTTTGACACCTTGTAACCAATAATTACCTGGTAACTGTTTCCCCTGGTTGCAATTTTAATTTTATTCATTTATCCACTTTGATGTTTTGTTTGCAATTATGTCCACTGTTCTCCCGATATCAATATTATCGGTATTAATAACTAAATCAGCTTGATTATAAAACACTTCCCGCATGTCCAAATACTCTTTAATTTTTTTTATAAATTCATCCTTTGAAGCGTTGTTCAAAACCAAATCCTTAAAAAGCGGTCTGTTAGTTTTGTTTTTAATTCGCAAATAAATTGTTTCCGGTTTTGCTTTCAAATAAATCAATTTTCCGTTTTTTTTAATTGCTGAAATATTATTGCTGTACGAAACTGTTCCTCCACCGAGTGAGACGACAGTTTTTTTTCTTTTTAAGATTTGATTCAGGAGAAGTTTTTCTTTTTCACGAAAATAAATCTCTCCATTTTCTTCAAAAATTTCATCCACACTTTTATTTTCTTGTTTTTCAATTACAGAATCAAGATCAATAAAATCCCACCCCAAAACGTTTCCTAATATTGGTCCAATTGTACTTTTACCGCTTGTCATAAAACCGGTTAAAAAAATCACATAATCTTTAATCAAGCTAACACTCAAAAATTAATAAGGGAAAAAAGCATAAAATAAAATAGACAATAAAAACAAAATCAACAAGCCTGAACTGATTTCATTTTTTCTACCCGAAATTAAATACGTCAAAGGAAGAATTATAAATCCTGCAGTCATTCCGATGGCGATGTTATATGTAAAACTCATCAGTATTATTGTAACAAAAGACGGTACAGCGTCAGAAAGATTAGTAAAATTAAGTTTTGAAATCGGAGATATCATTAAAATTCCGACAACAATTAATGCCGAGCCATAAGCAAAAGAAGGAATAATT
>PFVB01000234.1:0-701 GCA_002790395.1 Ignavibacteriales bacterium CG_4_9_14_3_um_filter_34_10
AAAAATTTATGTTTGCTCAAAACCAACTCATCGCTTTCAGCGAGTGTTAATAATCTTTGTGAGTTAATTTCTTCAATTAAATTATTTATTGAAAACTCAGCTAAATTTAATAATTCCTCCACTTCATCAGGGTCGGCGGTTTTCAGAAGATCAATAAAACCACGAACACTGCCAGCAGTATTCAATACATCATGAAAAAATATTCTTTCAAGTGCACGCCTTCTTTTTTGAGAACTAGTGTCTGTCACTGCAAAAAGAGTAAATGACTCATCTTTAATTTTAATTTGATTAGCCCAAACAAGAAGGTCAAGTGCGTTTCCATCTTTTTGAATTATTCTGCATTCATCAATTCCGCTTTTCATTTTTTGGCTTTTCAAAATAGCATTAACCGCACCGCACTTTGCACAGAATTTTGATGTTCCGCAGCCGCCTTCAAGTTCATCTGAATGGACACAATTTAGTATTTCTCCAGGACGAGAACCCAATAATCGGGCTAAATCTGCATCCGACAGGTTTTCACGAAAAGCTGAATTTACAAAAACTATCTGGCGATTTTTATTTAAGATAAACACATAAATTGGAATAGAATCTAAAGTGTTGTTCAATAAATATTCAGCACTGACAACTTGCTGCTGATTTTTTAATTCAACTTCACTTGATTTTTCCGGAGATGCATAGAATGTTTTCATAATTACCCAAAT
>PFVB01000234.1:714-3139 GCA_002790395.1 Ignavibacteriales bacterium CG_4_9_14_3_um_filter_34_10
TAACAAACATTTTACGCAGAATCAAATTTGAATTTGCCAGCGTGGTTTGTATATTTCGAAAGTAAATTTGCCCCGTAGTGTAATTGGCAACACGTTTGACTCTGGATCAAAAGTCTCCAGGTTCGAGCCCTGGCGGGGCAGCTCAAAAGCCTGATTTTATTAAAGTCAGGCTTTTTCATTTCTCTGTAAGAATATTTCTGACAATCGAACATTATTTCATAAACCATATTAATTGTTTATAAATAATTTATATTTTGCTTATTTTAAAAGCAAGATTAAAAAAATTTTATGTCAGAAATTAAATTAGACAACCAAACAGTAAAGATTTTAAATTCCATCCAGGAAGGGATATATATAATTGACAAGGAATTTAAGATTGTTTTTATAAATGATGCTGCAGCAAAAATTGTCGGCGTTATGCCAGATAATTTATTTGGAAAATTATGTTTCAATTTTTGTAAATCCGACAGATGTGAAATAGGTTGTCCAATAAGTGAAGTCCTAAGATCTGATACAACAATTAAAAATCTTGAAACGACCTTGCAAAGTTTTAACGAGAAAATCATACCTATAAAACTTAATGCTTCTTTACTCAAGAATGATTCAGATGAACCAATAGGTGGAATAATTTCTTTCAGCAAAATATCAAAAATCGATTTTATTGAGTCAGAAAAAAATCAGCAAAATTTCTATGGTATTATTGGCAGAACAAAAGGGATGACAAAGATTTATAAATCTGTCATGGAAATTTCCAGCAGTGACGTTCCTGTACTGATTACCGGAGAAACAGGCACAGGAAAAGAAATGGTTGCAAATGCAATTCATAAATCTTCGCAGCGTACAAATAAAATTTTTGTAAAAGTAAACTGTTCGGCATTAAACGGCGAATTGCTCGAAAGTGAATTATTTGGGCACGTTCGCGGTGCTTTTACAGGTGCATTTAAAGACAGAATAGGCAGATTTGAATATGCGAATGGCGGAACAATTTTCCTTGATGAAATTGGAGAAATTCCAATGCCGCTTCAGTCAAAACTGCTTCGGATTTTGCAGGATGGAACTTTCGAAAGACTTGGAGAAACAAAGCAGCGAAAAGTTAATGTGCGTGTTATTTCAGCAACAAATATTGATATTAATCAGGCAATTGAAAACAAATCATTCAGAAAAGATTTATATTATAGACTAAATACAATCCATTTTCATATTCCTCCGCTCAGAGAAAGAAAAAGTGATATCTATTTTCTTGCTAATTATTTTGCAACAAAATATGCAAAAAAATATCAAAAAAAAATCAGCATGATTTCAAGTGAAGTTCTCAATATTTTACTCAATTACAATTGGGAAGGAAATGTCAGGGAACTAGAAAGCGTAATCGAATATTCTATTATTCATGCAAAACGGGAAGATTATATCGGAGTTTGCTGCCTGCCGGATTATTTAAAAACAAATTCAGAAACTGAATGTCCCGAACAACAGATGAACTTGGCAAAAAAGGAAAAGAAAGATAATTTGCTTTTACTTTTAAGGCAGAATAACTGGAATAAAACAAAAGTCGCAAAAATTCTTGGTGTAAACAGAAGCACGATTTACAGACAAATCAAAGAAATACATGCCAAATAATTGTTGCAATTTGTTGCATAATTATTATCTGAATACTTTCAGTATTTGGTTGTTGTTGCATTGTGTTGCAATTGCTTCCTCTAAAAATCCACTTTAATCAGTAATTTACAAACTTCCTAAAAGGTACAAAACTTGACTCATATTATATATGAGTGAAATGCTTGGAAATTACTATTTTTTAGTTCAAAATTACTCGGACGCAATAGTTGAGTATGAACAAGTTCTTGCAAAAGGTAGCGATAACTCATCGCTGAAAAGGAAGTACATTATATGTTTTATTAAACAAGGCAGATATAAAGAAGCTTTAAATATCTTTTCCAAAATAATATCCAGAACTGATTTAGACTTCTTTTCCTCATCTATACAAAATGAAAACACCATTTGCAGGCAACTTATCAAGGAACTTGAAAACTTCAAAAATCCCAAAGGAAAAACTGAAACAAATTATATCTTAGGCATTCTCTGGTCCTTCTGTGATCAGGACAAGGCAATTAAATTCTTTAACAAAATCAGGGAAAAAGACGAAAATTTTATAATAATCAAAAAAATATTCAAAAAATTCAACCATAAAAACAACCATTGGAGGAAAAAATGGAAAACAAACAGATCTCAAGAAAAAACTTTTTAACAAATACGTCAAAATACGCAGTCGGAGCTGCAGTTGGTATTGGTGGTTTAGGCCTTTTAACAGGTGGAAAAACATTTGCAAACCAAAATTTCAGTTGGCCTTATCCTTATCAAGCACTTGATCCGGAAAAAGCGAGAGTCAAAGCACACACACTTTACTGGAATGGCAAAGACTGTGCAG
>PFVB01000086.1:0-4904 GCA_002790395.1 Ignavibacteriales bacterium CG_4_9_14_3_um_filter_34_10
TTATTCGATCCTCCAATTATTACTCCAAACGCCTGCGAAGGAACATCAACTTTATTTGAATTTGATTACTTTGATTTAGGCAAAGCATATTTAACTCAGTCGGGACAACTTTATGCTGAAGCCGGAGCAATGGCTTTTGGAAAAGTTTATACTTTCGGTCCGACTTTCCGTGCGGAGAAATCAAAGACAAGAAGACATCTTACTGAGTTTTGGATGGTTGAACCGGAAATGGCGTTTTATAATTTAGACGATGATATGGATTTGGCCGAAGAGTTTCTTGAATACATTGTCCAATCAGTTTTGAAAGACAGGAAAGAAGAACTGATGGTTCTTGAAAGGGATTTGTCAAAATTAGAGTGTATCAAAAGACCATTTCCAAGAATATCCTATGATGAGGCTACGCAAATTTTAAAAGATAATGGAATTGATTTTGAATGGGGAAACGATTTGGGGGCTAATGATGAGACTGTAATTTCGAATAAATATGACAGACCTGTTATGGTTCATCGATATCCGTCTGAAGTGAAAGCTTTCTACATGAAACGTGATCCGAATAATGAAAAAGTCGCTTTAGCTGTTGATGTTCTTGCACCGGAAGGATATGGTGAAATAATTGGTGGAAGTCAGCGTGAAGATAATCTTGATTTGCTTCTCGGAAGAATTAAAGAACATAATCTTCCTCAAAGTTTTTTTGAGTGGTATTTGGATTTAAGAAGATTCGGCTCGGTTCCGCATTCAGGTTTTGGACTCGGACTCGAAAGAACCGTCACATGGATTTGTGGACTTGAACATTTAAGGGAAACAATTCCATTTCCAAGAATGATTTACAGAAATACTCCATAAAGAAACCCATGAAAAAAACATTTTTATTCGTTGGTCTTTTTATAATTAATTGCGAAAATTTATTTGCTCAGGTTAGTACGCATCAAGCATTGAATCAAGCTGCAGAACATATGTTACCTAATCCAATAATGATTTTACCATTTGTTTTATTATTGGCAATGATTGCAACCGGTCCCTTGTTTTATAAACATTTTTGGGAAAAAAATTATCCGGCAGTTTCATCTGTGCTTGGTTTAGTAACGGTTTTTTATTATTTGATTTTTCTGAATGATTATCATAGTCTGCTGCATTCATTATCAGAGTATCTTTCATTCATTGCATTGCTTTCATCTTTGTTTATCGTTTCCGGCGGGATACTTATTAAAGTTGATAAAAAATCAACACCACTATTGAACTCAATAATTCTTTTTATTGGTGCAATTGTATCAAATTTGATCGGAACAACCGGTGCATCGATGCTGCTAATCAGGCCATTTCTGAAGTTGAATCAGGAAAGGATTAAACCATATCAAATTATATTTTTTATTTTTATTGTTAGCAATGTTGGTGGTGCATTAACTCCAATCGGTGATCCTCCGTTATTTTTAGGATTCCTTCGAGGTATAGATTTTTTCTGGTTTATTCAGCATATTTGGTATATCTGGCTGCCTGCGGTTCTGTTAATTATTTCAATTTTTTATGTTTATGATTCACGAAACCAGGTCCCTGAGACTAATAAATCTTATTCAGGTAAAATTGAATTTAAAGGACTAAAGAATATTATCTATCTGTTGATTATTCTTGTTTCAGTATTCATTGATCCTGCTGTTATGAGTTGGGTACCTTCTTTAGCTCCATTTCCATTTGGACTTCGTGAAATTATTATGTTTTCAGTTGCATACATTTCATTTAATCGAGCTGATAAGAAGATTCTTCAATCGAATGAATTTGATTTTGAGCCAATTAAAGAAGTTGCATTTTTATTTATTGGGATTTTTGCCACAATGATTCCTGCTTTACAGTTGATTTCGCATGAGGCAAATGTACTCGGTGAAAAAATTAATCTTAGCGCTTTCTATTGGGCGACAGGATCTTTATCTGCAGTACTTGATAATGCTCCGACTTATCTGAATTTTTTAAGTGCAGAATTGGGAAAATTCGGATTGGATTTAAATATCAAAGTTGATGTACATACTTTTCAGACAACACATTATTTGTATTTACAGGCAATATCTGTGGCAGCAGTTTTCTTTGGTGCGATGACATATATTGGAAACGGTCCTAATTTTATGGTTAAATCTATCAGCGAAAGAGCTGGAATTAAAATGCCAAGTTTCTTTGAATATATTTATAAATATTCAATTCCTATTTTACTGCCGGTTTTCACAATAATTTGGTTAATATTTTATTTTGGGAGAGGATAAATGAGAACAATTGATCAAGCTTTGAATGAAAAACTAAATGGACTATACTTTGGCAACAGACTGATTTTGCCGTTCAATGTTGAAATTTTGAAAATTATAATTGATGATGATATTATTGTTGATTTCAGCTCAAAGAAAAAGGGAGCTCAATATAACTCACGTAAAGATTTTACGGAGATATATTTTTATGATTATAAAAACCTTCAGGATTATGTCAGTGAATATGAAAACATTAAGCTTGTTGTTGTTGATGATGTAAAAGATTTGATTGACATAAAGAACCACAAAAAAATCCTTGTCAGACTTAAAGAAAACCATATTGCAGAAGTTGAAGAAGCTCCTGAAGATATAGTATTCGTCGAATAAAATGATACCATTATTTTCATCTGAACAAATCAGAGCAGCAGATAAGTTTGCTATTAACCAATTAAAAATTCCAAGTATTGTTTTGATGGAAAATGCTGCACGAAGTATTTTGATGCACTTAAAAAACAGATTTGACCTTCATGGGAAAAATATCTGTGTCATTTGCGGAAAAGGGAATAATGGAGGAGATGGATTAGCTCTTGCAAGACATCTTCTTTTTGAAGGTGCTTCAATCACCATTTTTTTGATGAGCAATTATCAAAATCTATCTGAAGATTCAAAAGTAAATTATGATATAATTTATTCTCTCCTGCAATATTATCCAAAGAGTAAATTACTTGAGTTTAATAATAAAAAAATGCTTTCTCATATCGGGAAAACTGATATTATTATTGATGCAATTTTCGGGACTGGAATTACAGGAGAAATTGGAGAACCCTACAAAACTGTAATTTCTTATGCAAACAACTTGAAAAGCACCAGAGTTTCCATCGATATTCCTTCCGGGTTAAATTCTGATTCAGGGTACTCAAATTTTTCTTTTAAGTCTGATTTAACTATTAGTTTGGCTGAATTGAAAAAAGGACTTTTCATTAATGACGGTAAATATTATTCCGGAAAAGTTGAAAAGGGAAGTATTGGAATTGGCGATGAATTTTTTGGCAAACTTGATGTCAGCGAATATTTGGTTGAACCTGAAGACATTTTAGCAGGAATTCCAAAAAGAAAAGTAAATGATAATAAATATTCTGCGGGCAAAGTTTTAATAATTGCAGGGTCAAAACAATTTACAGGCGCTCCGGTTTTAACCGCAAAATCTGCAATTAAATCCGGAAGCGGAGCGGTAGTTCTTGCTTGTCCACAAAGTATTCAAACAATCATAAAGAAAAAAATTATTGAGCCGACAATTCTACCTTATGATGATGAAGGAAAGGGATTTTTGTGTGCGGCTTCACTTGATGTGCTGAAACCAAAAATAAAATGGGCAGATTCTATTGTAATTGGTCCAGGATTAGGACGCGACGAAGAAACATTAAAAACTGTATTAGCAATAACTCGTCTTGCCGGTAAGAAAAAAATAATAATTGATGCCGATGCTATTTATGCCTTTACAAATAAAAAATTCGAAAATTCAAATATCATTTTTACTCCTCATCAAAAGGAGTTTTCGGATTTGATTGGAATCCCGCTGGATGAACTTAAAAAAGATTTATTAACCCATGGTAAAAAATTTACAAAATCAACGAAATCTTTTTTGGTATTAAAAGGAGCACCTACTTTAACCTTTAATCCAAAAGGTGAAGTATTTATAAATACTACCGGAAATCCCGGTATGGCAAAATTCGGCGTTGGTGATGTGCTTTCCGGTATTTTGGGAAGCTTCATAAGTACTTCGACAAATATTGAGCATAGCATAATTTCTGCAGTTTATTTGCATAGTTTAGCAGCCGACCTATTAAAAATAAAAAAACATGAATTAACCTATACAGCAACAGATATAACAGAGAATCTGCATAATGCAATTAAATTCGTTACAAATTCGATTTTATAAATTTATTTATAAGCACAAGGTAAAATATTTATATATCCCGCTTGCACTTTACTGGATGATATTGTTGGCGGCAACTTCAATCCCTGCGAATTCAATGCCGAGTTTTGGGATTAGCGATAAATTTGAGCATTTTGCTGCCTACTTTGTGCTATCAGTACTTTTTAGCTTAACTTTATTTCTTCAGGAGAGAAATGAATATTTAAAGAAATATTTCAATGTTTATTCTATTTCTATATTACTCTTTTACGGAATATTTGATGAAGTTCATCAATTTTTTATACCCGGGAGGTTTTTCGACTGGTTGGATTTGCTATCAAACTTAATAGGAATAGTATCTGGTGTTTATCTTGTGAGAAAATATTTTGTATTACCACTGCTATCTGTTATTAAAACTTTGAACAAATAAATTAATAAATTTTCATATAATAGATTGACAAAGAAAAAGCCATTGATTAATTTTCGATAGTTATTTTGCTGATTAAGGAGGAATAATGGCGTTAGTAAAAAATCCAAAAGTGGATTTGAAAAAGCACTATAAAAGAATTTTTGAAACAAGTTTAATTGTTTCGTTATTAATTCTCATAGTAGCATTTAAGTATTTCCCAAAATTTGACAAACAAGATATTCGAGGAGAAGGTCCTCAGGAATTAATTTCATCTGAGGATGTAGAGCATACAAAACAGGAAGCAGCTCCACCACCGCCGCCAAAGCCTCCAATCCCAATTGAAGCACCTTCTGAT
>PFVB01000086.1:4946-14247 GCA_002790395.1 Ignavibacteriales bacterium CG_4_9_14_3_um_filter_34_10
GAAAACGCGCAAGTTACTGCTCCACCTCCTCCGCCTGCTAAGAAGGAAGAAGTGGAAGATGCTGAACCTGTATTTTTTATTGCTGTAGAAGAAATGCCGGAACCGATTGGTGGTATAGGAGCAATTCAAGAAAAAATTGTTTATCCCGAAATCGCAAAACGTGCCGGAGTTCAGGGTAGAGTATTTGTTAAAGCATTTGTTAATGAAGGTGGCGTTGTTAATAAGGTTGAGTTAATTAGAGGAATTGGTGCAGGATGCGACGAAGCAGCTATGGATGCTGTAAAAGCTACAAGATTTAAACCCGGGAAACAAAGAGGAAAACCCGTTAAAGTTCAGGTAACCGTACCTGTTCTGTTCAAACTTCAATAAAAAAAAGGCGCTTGGCGCCTTTTTTTTTGTCATATTTTTACCAATCTAATATTTCATTTAATTAATTTTTCTATTTTTAGAATAAGACTTAAAATTATTATTGAATGCAAGATATTTACTTAAATAATGTTTCTTTTTCTTTTGATAATAAATTCTCCGATAGCAAATTCAGAATTGATGATTTTTCATTAACGATTGGTGAAAGAGAATTTTGCACCATTGTAGGATGTAACGGTTCCGGTAAAACCACTTTGTTACGTTTGATTTCCGGTTATTTATCTCCTTCAAAAGGGGAAATACTGATTAACAATAAAGACTTGAAGAATTATTCAAGAGAAGAATTATCAAAAATCATCTCATTTGTGCAGCAAATCAATCCTGTTGTTTTCCCATATTCAGTTTTTGAAATTGTTGCAATGGGAAGATCGCCGCACCTTTCAAGCAGCCATTTTGAAAACTCAAATGATGTGGATGTAATAAATAAATATTTGGAAATTTTTGAACTGACTCAACTTAAAAATAAAAATATTCAGCAAATATCGGGCGGAGAACTCCAAAGAGCGTTCATTTGCCGGGCACTAGTACAGGAACCGAAAATATTAATTATGGATGAACCGGTTTCTCATCTTGATATTAAACATCAGTTAACTTCTTATAAATTATTAAAGGACTTTAGCAAAGAATTAAATATTACAATTATTCTGGTTTCTCATGATTTAAACTTGACTTTAAGATATTCCGATAAAGTGATTTTAATGAAAGATGGCAGAATTATTAGCAATGATGTACCAGAAAAAGTTTTGACAACAGAAAACATAAAAATGGTTTTTGATGTAAATGCAAATTATTTCTTTGACAGAAATAAAAACAAATATTTACATATTAGTGAATGATGCCAAGATTAAAAATTAGATTATCTAAATTGTCATTTGCCGCACTTGGAATTACTGTACTGAATATTTTAATATTGATTTACAATAAGTTCATATTCAGCGGTATTTCTTTTGCAGCGTACAATTTTCTGTCGTTTGGCAATTTAATCAATTTGTTCTTTTTTGTATTTTTTTTAACGGGAATAATTTTCCAAAAGAAAGTAAAATCTAAAATTGAATTAGTCGTTTTATTTATTTCGGTTTTTAATTTGATTCTCCTGATTATCCCGGCAGATATTTCTTTCATTTCTCAATCGGTTTCGAGTGCTTATTTGTTTGGTTCTCCAATTCATAAAGTAATAGCAGCGTCGCATTACTTATTGTTTGAATTTTTATTTTTGCTTCAAATTTCTTTTTTGTTTTTAACATTTATTCATGTTAATCATATCATTTATGTCAAAGGATTTCTTTTTTCATCTAATATTTTCCTTGCCCTTTTCGTTTTTACTTACTTGTTTATTTTGAAATCACCATTAGTCACTGAAGATAATTTAAGAGAAGAAAATAATCTTGGAGTGGTTTTGGGTGCTGCAGTTTGGAGCGATAACAATCCGAGTCCGCTTTTTCAATCACGTATAAAAAAAACATTTTTACTTTTGAAAGACAAAAAAATTAATAAAATTCTTTTGATGGGTGGAAATGCACCCGGCGAAATAAGCGAAGCAAAAGCTGCATTCAAAATGCTTGTTGACTTAGGAGTCAGCAAAGATAAAATGATATTAGAAGAAAAAACAACTACTACTTTTGAGCAAATAAAATTTCTTTTTTATAATGAATCATTCAAACAGTATAAAAATATAATAATTATTTCAGATACTTTTCACCTGACCCGGATAGGAGAAATGAGCGGTTTTATTGGATTAAATACAATTCAAATATCATCCGGACATAAATTAAAATGGGAAAAGTTATTATATTTCCGATTAAGAGAAACATTTGCTTTGTTATTTTTTTGGCTATTTGGAATTTAAAAATAAATGGAGAACATAATGAATAATTTTGAGTTACTTTCAGCAAACGGGCACGAACAATTGGTTTATTGTTTAAACGAAGAATCCGGATTAAAGGCTGTAATTGCTATTCATGACACTACTTTAGGTCCTGCTTTAGGCGGAACAAGAATGATTAACTATTCATCAGAATCTGAAGCTGTCAGTGATGCTTTGAGATTATCAAAGGCAATGACTTATAAAGCAGCCGTTGCAGGATTAAATTTTGGCGGTGGAAAAGCTGTAATTATGAAAAGTGAAAAAACTGAAAAATCTGAGTTATTATTCAGAACTTTCGGCAAATTTGTCGATGGTCTTGGCGGGAGATTTATCGCTGCTGAAGATATGGGAACTGATGTTAAAGATATGGAATTTGTAAGAATGGAAACAAAATATGTTACCGGAATCAGCAAGGCTATTGGCGGTTCGGGTGACCCAACTCCGGTTACAGCTTATGGCGTTTATATAGGAATGAAAGCCTCTGCTAATCAAAAATGGGGAAATGATTCTTTGCGTGGAAGAAAAATTGCTATTCAGGGTGCTGGACAAGTTGCAAGACATTTAAGTGAATATCTTTATAATGAAGGTGCTGAACTTTATATAACAGATATTGATAATAACAAAATAAAAAGATTGCTTGAAATGATAAAAGCAACTGTCGTATCTCCTGAAGAAATTTATGATGTGAATGCTGAAATATTTTCTCCGTGTGCAATTGGCGGAACAATTAACTTACAAACCATTCCAAGATTGAAATGTGAAATTGTTGCCGGCGGAGCTAATAATCAATTGCAAAATGAAAACACTGATGGAAAATTATTGCTTGATAAAAACATTTTATACGCTCCGGATTATGTTATTAATGCCGGCGGTTTGATTAATGTCGCTAATGAACTTGAAGGATATCGTCAGGACAGAGCAATGAAACAAGCTGAAAATATTTTTTCAATATTAAAACGTGTTTTCACAGTTTCTGCCGATAAAAATATTCCGACAAATGAAGCATCTGCTCGCATTGCTGAAGAAAGACTTCAAAGCATCAGTAAAATCAGAAATATATATTCAGGCTCATCTTATTTCTCAGGAAGATTGGGCGAATTAACAAAAAAATCGTAAATGAAAATGAAAAAAAAATCAAACAGAAGAATTGCACGCGAAAAAGTTTTACAGATAATTTATGCATACGATATGAATGAAGGTGGTTTGGAATTTTTATCCATGTCAATCCTGGCTGATCTGGAAAGCAAAGAAGACAAACAGTTTGCCAACAATATATTAAATTCAATTGTCTCGAACAGAAAAGAGATTATGGAACTGATCTCTGCTAAAATTGATAATTGGGAAATGGACCGTGTAGCCATAATAGACAAAATACTTCTTCAGTTGGGGATTGCAGAAATTTTATTTTTCCCTGACATTCCTCCAAAAGTTTCGATTAATGAAATGATTGAGATTGCGAAAGAATTCAGCACAGCAAGCAGCGGAAAATTTATTAACGGTATTCTTGATGCGATTCATATTGATTTGAAAAATTCCGGTAGGTTAAATAAAACTGGAAGGGGATTGATTGACGAGCCGATTACTCAAAAGAACAATGACGAAAAATAAACTAAAAAATCGGCTTAAGATTTTTAACTGGACACTATTTGATTTTGCTAATACTTCATATTCAATTGTAATTGTCACTTTTCTTTTTGCGGTTTACTTCAAAGAAACTATTGCACAGGGAAAACCGATTGGGGATTTCTACTGGAGTTTGGGAATTAGTTTATCGATGCTGATAACCGGGATTATTTCTCCAATTCTCGGTGCTATTTCAGATTATTCTGCAGGTAAAAAACGATTTCTGCTTTTCTTTACTTTGCTTTGCATTACGTCTTCTTCCCTTCTTTATTTTACAGCTCCGGGAATGATTTTAGTTACACTGGTTCTGTTTGTTATTGCAAATATCGGATTTGAAGCAGGATTGGTTTTTTATGATGCTTTTTTGCCTGAAATAACTGAGCAAAAAAATTACGGACGCGTTAGCGGATATGGATTTGCAATGGGATATTTAGGTTCGCTAATTATTTTGGCAATTCTGTTTCCACTTATTCAAAGGGGATTAATAAAAGAAACTTTTCCAATTTCTGCTGCATTTTTTTTGATTTTCTCTCTGCCGATATTCCTTTTTATTCATGATAAAAAAAAGAAAGCATTCGAAAGAGTAAATTATATTAAAACAGGAATTGACAGGGTTGTATTTACAATTTCGCATATAAAAAATTACAAGAATCTCGCTTACTTTCTGCTTGCATTTTTCTTTTACATTGAAGGAGTAAATACTGTAATTTATTTTTCCGGTAATTATGCCAAAACAACACTGAATTTTTCCTTTATGGAACTTGCTTTCTTTTTTATCATTGTTCAGAGCACGGCAATTTTTGGCTCTGTGATTTTTGGAATTATATCAGATTCAATCGGACAGAAAAAATCCATTATAATTTCACTTGTAATTTGGATTTTTACTATGCTCATAGCATACTTATCAAGTGCGAAAGATGGATTTATAATTGATACTTTTACGGATTTATTCAACTGTGAAAAACCGACTTTTTATAAAGGCAGTTTTTACCTTGTCGGATTAATTGCAGGTGCAGTAATGGGCGCCACTCAATCAACGAGCAGAAGTTTAATGTCAAAACTAACTCCCGATGATAAAAAAACTGAGTTCTTTGGATTTTATTCATTATTTGGAAAAAGCTCGGCGATACTTGGTCCTTTGGTGTTTGGATTAATAAGTTATCTCACTGCAAATCAGAGATATGGAATTTTATCAATAACATTTTTCTTTTTAACCGGTATGATTTTATTGTTTAGGGTAAAAGAGTAATTAACTTTTATAACCTTTGTCAAAAGCATACTTAAAAAGAAAAAAGATAATTACAGAGCTGATCAAAAGCCAAAGTAAGCCCCAGATTATCGGATGTGTGTTTGTGATTTGTGCAATAATCATTGCATCGGACTGACGTTCGGTTAATGTAACTACATCTTCTTTTATATCAATGAAAGCATAAAATGCACTGATTAATCCAAGAGATTTCAAAATATAACTGTTCATGAATTTGGGTAAATATCGCGGTGAAATAAAAAGTACAATAATAAAAATTATTGACAGAACAATCCCGGTTGAACCGGTTATAAAATTTGCCATAAACAAAAGTAATATGACTGAAATTATTGTTGTACTCCACAATGAAATTTTGTAGTTGTAACCGGAGATAAACAGAAACGAACCCCACAATAAACTTCCAAGATAGCCGGCAGAAGCAATTAAAAACTTATTCCCGTTTTCTATTAAACATTCTCCGCCTAATTGCAGATTAATATTTAATGAAACAACTCTGCCGCCTGAAATTATGGCTGCCAAACCGTGAGATATTTCATGCAATAAAACCACAAATAGTTTTATTGGATAAATAATCAAACTGTCCCAAAAGAAAAAGGCAATAAATGTAATTCCGGTTATAATTGTCAGTTCGAGATATTTTTTTTGCGTCTTATTTAATTTCAAATTATGAAAATCTATTAATGATAAAAAAGTAGTTGCAATATAAAGAATGAATAAATATTTTTGAAACGTAAAATGCGGGCGTAACTCAGTTGGTAGAGTGTCAGCTTCCCAAGCTGAATGTCGCGGGTTCGAATCCCGTCGCCCGCTCAGAGAAAAATTTTAACTGCAATATAATTCAATAAAGTTAAAATATTGTTTGCAAAAATTGTGAGTTTAGAATAAATTTGAGATGTAAAAAATAATTATTGGGAGCTTAGCTCAGCTGGTTCAGAGCATCTGCCTTACAAGCAGAGGGTCATTGGTTCGAATCCATTAGCTCCCACAAAAAAGCCTGAATTCTTATTGAAATCAGGCTTTTTTATTGATTAAATCCTTTATATAGCCAATGAATCAATAAGGCTACTTGGTGAATAATTATAAATTGCTTTAATTTCTGCTGTGGTTTGTATTTAATTAGAATTTTAGAAAAGTATTGATGGAATTTGAGAATAAAATAGTTATAAAAGGTGCAAGAGAACACAACCTCAAAAATGTTTCATTGGAGATTCCGCGAGATTCTTTGATTGTGTTTACAGGTTTATCCGGTTCAGGAAAATCATCCCTGGCGTTTGATACAATTTACGCAGAAGGGCAGAGGCGTTATATTGAATCACTTTCTGCATACGCTCGTCAGTTTTTGGGCATGCTTGAAAAGCCTGATGTTGATTTAATTGAAGGTTTAAGTCCGGCTATTTCTATTGAACAAAAATCTATAGCTCATAATCCACGTTCGACTGTAGGAACTGTAACGGAAATTTATGATTATTTAAGACTTCTTTTTGCAAAAGTTGGGAAACCATATTGTTATAATTGCGGCAGACCGGTGGAGAAACAGAATTCAGAACAGATTATTGATACAATTCTGAATAACTTTAGCGGAAAGCGAATAAATATTTTAGCTCCTGTCGTGCGCGGAAGAAAAGGACATTACCGCGAACTGTTTGAAGATATTCTCCGTGATGGATTTGTGAAAGCCCGTGTTGATAATGAAATAATTGAAGTCGTTAGCGGATTTAAGTTAGACAGATATAAAATTCATAATATTGAAATAGTCATTGACAGACTCAAAGTAGATGCAAACTCCCGATTCAGACTGAGTGAATCTGTTGATGTAGCACTGACATTTGGTGAAGGAAATTTAATTGTATCAGACGGGAATGAAGATTTTCTTTACAGCCGTAATTTTTCCTGTCATTACTGTGATATAAGTTATCAGGAGCTTGCCCCAAATTCTTTTTCATTCAATTCACCATTCGGAGCTTGTCCTGACTGCGATGGATTAGGTGAGAAAAAAGATTTTGATTTGGACTTGATAATTCCGGACTGGAATAAATCAATTAATGAAGAAGGAATAGCGGCAATCGGCAAACCTCGAAATATCTGGTTCTTCAATCAGCTCGAAGGTGTATCAAAAACACTTGGATTTACTTATGATACTAGGCTAAAAGATTTATCAAAATATCAGTTGGATATTTTACTGAAAGGAAGTAAAGAAAAGATTGAATTTACTTATAATTATGGTGGTGGAAAATCTGTAACATATAAACACAAATTTGCAGGTGTACTCAATTATCTGAAACATTATTATGAAAACACGGCATCTAATTCTGTAAGAGAATGGGCTGAATCTTTTATGTCCACTACAAAATGTTCCACATGCAATGGAATGAAATTAAGGAAAGAAAGTCTTGCCGTAAAAATCAATGACTTAAATATCAGCGAAGTGACGGAAATGTCGTTGCTTAAAGCAAAAACATTTTTTCAAAATATTAATTTCAGTGAGAGAGAAAAAATTATTGCTCAGCCGATATTGAAAGAAATCAGTGAGAGAATAAATTTTTTATTAAATGTTGGACTTGAATATTTAACATTGGGAAGAGAAGCACGGACATTATCAGGCGGTGAATCTCAGAGAATAAGGCTTGCAACACAAATCGGAACTCAGCTTTCCGGTGTTTTATATGTTTTGGATGAACCAAGCATCGGATTACATCAGTCAGATAATCTGCGGCTGATTAACTCATTAAAAAATCTCAGGGATTTGGGAAATACCATAATTGTTGTTGAACATGACAGAGAGACAATAGAAAACTCAGATTATTTAGTTGATTTAGGTCCACGAGCCGGTGAACACGGCGGAAAAATTTGTTTATCAGGTGAGTATAATAAAATCATGAAAAGCACAAATGGTTTTAGTTCTCTTACTGTTGATTATTTGAAAGATAAAAAGAAAATTGAAATCCCGAATGAATTGCGAAAAGGGAACGGGAATTCAATTAAACTTTATGGTGCAACGGGAAATAATCTTAAGCATGTAAATGTTGAATTCCCGCTGGGAAAATTTATTGCTGTCACCGGATTAAGCGGTTCCGGAAAATCATCTTTGATTAATGAAACTTTGGTTCAGATTTTATTGAAAAATTTTTTCAATTCAAAAGTGAAGCCGCTTCCATATAAGAAGATTGAAGGATTACAATACATTGACAAAGTAATTGAAATTGATCAGTCACCAATCGGAAGGACGCCTCGTTCAAATCCTGCAACATATATTGGCTTATTTACTCATATCAGGGATTTGTTTACAGAACTTCCCGAATCGAAAATCCGCGGATATAAAGCCGGGCGTTTCAGCTTTAATGTTAAAAGTGGCAGATGTGAAGTTTGTGAAGGTGCTGGTCTTCAGAAAATTGAGATGAATTTTCTGCCAAATGTTTTTGTGAAATGCGAAAACTGCGGAGGGAAAAGATACAATCATGAAACTCTTGAAATTCTTTATAAAACAAAATCAATAAACAACGTTCTTGAAATGACAGTTGAAGAAGCACTGGCTTTCTTTGAGGATTTTCCAACTATCAAAAGAAAAATTAAATCACTAAACGATGTCGGACTTGGATATATTAAGTTGGGACAGCAGGCAACAACACTTTCCGGAGGTGAAGCTCAAAGAGTAAAACTTGCTACAGAATTGAGCAAAGTAAGTACCGGAAAAACCTTCTATATTCTTGATGAACCAACGACGGGACTTCATTTTGAAGATGTGAAAGTTCTTCTTGATGTATTAAACAAACTTGTCGATAAAGGGAATACAGTTCTTGTTATTGAACATAATATGGATGTAATAAAAGTTGCTGATCACATTATTGATCTTGGTCCCGAAGGCGGAGAAAAAGGCGGGGAAATAATTGCTGCCGGAACTCCGAAAGAAATTATTAAAAATAAAAAGAGTATAACCGGACAATTTTTACAAACAGAATTTAAAAGATTAGGAGTATCACTATGAAAACAACTCTGAATGAATTCAAGGTATATCGGGCAGAAATGAATGATAAAATACTGAACTCAGGATTCAGAGATTTTAACAAATTTTTTGCTCTTGATAACAAAGCATATATCGACGGGGCACTGTCATCAAAAGTAAA
>PFVB01000164.1 GCA_002790395.1 Ignavibacteriales bacterium CG_4_9_14_3_um_filter_34_10
AGTATGGTTTTTCAAATCGTTAGAACCACTTATTCCATCAAAGAAAAAAGATTTAACAAGTGGTGATTTGCTATCACGCGCAATTGAAGATATTGAAAGTCTCGAACATATTTTTGTCCGTGTAATATCTCCGCCTTTTGTTTTTGTTGCCGTTGCAATTCTAATGTTTACACTTCTGAATCTTTTTAATGTAAAGTATGCTGTAATCTTTCTAACAACATTTGTGCTTTCAGCAATTGGAATTCCAACATTAACATATTTTCTCAGTCGTAAACTTGGCGGACAAATAATAAAATTAAAAAGTCAACTGAAAGCAATTGCAGTTGATAGCATTCAGGGATTATCTGAATTAATTGTTTATGGACAAATTCAGAAATGGAAGAATATCTTTTCTGAAATTGAAGATGAACTGTTGCGATTAGAAAGAAAGATGAATTTAATTCAATCGTTGCACGAAGTATTAACAGGATTAGCAATGAATATTACGGTTGCAATTATGTTGTATGCAGCTATTCCAGATGTAACAAATAAATTATTAAATGGAGTTTATCTTTCAGTTATAACAATTGGAATAATGGCATCGTTTGAAATAGTGTTTCAAATTCCATTAGCATTTCAGTATTTAACAAAGAGTGTTGAAGCAGCTAAACGCTTGATTGAGATTACAGATACAGATCAAATAAATAATCTTTCTCATAATCTTAATCGTGAGCATCAATCAACAGCTTATCCACAAAATGAAATTCAACAAATCAAAAAATATGATTTAAAAATTAGTGATCTCACATTCAGTTACGATGGACATAAAAAAGCACTTGATAAAATTTCCTTTGAAGTAAAAGAAAAAGGGAAAATTGCAATAGTCGGTGCAAGCGGAAGTGGTAAATCAACTTTAGTAAATGTTATATGCAAACTATGGAATTATGGTGATGGTGAAATTTTGGTTGGTGATATTAGTTATAACAATATATCGGCGGAAAAAGTAAGAGAAATAATTTCAGTTGTGCCACAAAATGTTCATTTGTTTACAGGAACTATTTTAGAAAATCTGTTGATATCAAATGAGAATGCAAGTGAATATGAAATTAACGAAGCATTAAAAAAATCTGAGCTGTATGAATATGTTCAAAGTCTGCCAGAAAAAGTAAATACACATATTGGAGAACTTGGGAAAAAATTAAGTGGTGGCGAAATAAAAAGATTAGGAATAGCAAGAGCAATATTACGAAATACACCAATTATAATTTTTGATGAAGTTACATCACATCTCGATTCAGTTACAGAAAAAAATATTTTAAGTATGATTGAACAAATTAGTAAAGACAAAAGTATTTTATTTATTACTCATCGTTTGAATCAAATGGAAATGTTTGATGAGATATTAGTAATGTCTAATGGCAGAATTATTGAGTGCGGCAATCATAAAGAATTGATCAAACAAAATGGTAATTATAACAAATTACTATTATCACAGAACAAGAAAATGAATTAATTTATGAAAGAATCTTTTGAATAAAAAATTCATCTTATTTACACAAAAAATTAAAGAGAGTTAATATGTTAATACTAATCGGTTCAGATGGAAATAAATTAGAAAGTCCAATTGCAAAAAGATTTGGACACGCAAATTATTTTATTCTTTATAACACAGAAACAAAATCTTTCGAAGCTTTTGAAAATATTGATGAAGGACATAATCACGAAAACCTTCAACAGTTTTTAGATAAAGGTTTTGAAGCTTTTATTGTTGGTAATATTGGTCCGCACGCGTTTGAAATTATCAATACACCAAAATGTAAAGTTTATCTTGCAAGAAAAATGTCTGTTCAGGAGGCAGTTGACAAATATTTGAAAGGTGAATTAAAACAACTTACCGAACCAACGGCAAAACATAGCATTGGACACGGAAAAGATGAAGAGCATCACGGCAAACATCATCACGATGGCGAGCATCGCGGAAGAGGCAAGCATAATCACGATGAATGATGCTGGATAAGAATTCATTTGCGTTTATTTGGCACGCATTCTGGCTCTCATTAGCTGAAACTTTTACTGATAAAAATTCTGTTCTTCCCGGTTTAATTTTACTTGCCGGTGGAACGCAAACTGATATTGGAACTCTGACTGCAATAATGATTGGAGTTCCTTTAATCTCTCAAATTATTTTTGCCTCGCTACTTCTTAAAAAACCGTACAAGAAAAAATATTTACTTATTGGAATCTATCTTAGAGTTACAGCTTTTTTAGGCGTTGCATTATCAATTTATTTCTTGAAAGAATTTACTCCGCAGCTTTTTATTCTCATTGTGTTTTTTTGGATGGCTCTGTTTTCAATTAGTGGAGCTTTTGCAGGAATATCTTATAATGATTTGCTCGGTAAAAGTATTGAGAGCACGAAGCGAAAGAAATTTTTTGTTATCAAACAATTCATAACAAGTTTCGGGATTTTAATTTCTGCCTTCGTTCTTAAAAAAATGTTGGTTGGATTTTCATATCCGGATAATTATAAATATGCATTTACATTAGCTGGTATTTTATTGTTCATCGGAACAGCAGGTTATTATTCGGTTAAGGAACGAGCTACGATTGTCGATGAAAAAGCAATTAACTTTGTGAAAATTATTAAAAGTATTCCAACACAACTTTCACAAAATAAAAATCTAAAATACCTAGTAATAATTGCAAACCTTATTGGTTTAACAATAACTATAACTCCGTTTTATATTGCTTATGCAAAGAAATTATACGTCTTTAATAACGAGATAATAAGTAATTTTTTACTTTATCAGATTATTGGAATGATTACCTCAAATTTATTTTGGCATTACCTAATCAAAAAAATCGGCTTTAAGGGAATGATAAAAACTTCTGTTCTCTTGTATTCCATTGTCCCTGTTTCTGCTTTGATTTTGAGCCAGCTTAATTCTTCAGAAATATTTTCATTATTATTTTTATTAGTTGGTGTAGCAATAAGTGCAAACAAAATTGCAATTGAGGGAGCTTTAATTGAAATAAG
>PFVB01000013.1 GCA_002790395.1 Ignavibacteriales bacterium CG_4_9_14_3_um_filter_34_10
GAAAATAAACCTGTAGGAAATTATGAAGTAAAATTTGACGGAAGCAATCTTTCCAGCGGAATTTACTTTTACACATTGAAAGCAGGCTCATTTACAGAAACAAAGAAGATGTTATTGCTGAAATAGAAATTAAAACATTTTTGTGGACGTGGCTTGCTCTGTCAAAAAACAATTCTTTCAATTTCAATGTCATCCTTCGACTTCGCCTGACAAAGTCAAACAGGTTTGACTTTGTCAGGCAAACTCAGGATAACAATGCGGGTATCATAGTGGGTTGACCTGACGAAGTCGGGCTGGGCGAACCATGACAAAGGTAGAGTCACTCTTCAACAAGCTCTGACAATCACTAACTCACTAAATTCACTACAATATAGTGTTTATAATCACAAATTCATCCAAATGCAGATAAAATATCTGAATAATTCTATCTTAACTTTAAATTCCATTTTCGTTGTTTGAATTTTTTATTATAATAGTTTTCAAAAAAGACATTTTATACAAATATGAACAAATTCATCCATACTGTTTATATCGGCTTGTTTTTCGTGGTCGGTATTTTATCGTTAATTTTATTGATTGCAAATGGATATGACTACTACCAATTACCAATTGAAGAGAGGGTTTTCTCTGCCAATCACATCTCGTTAAAACCAAGCGGCACCTGGGGACACGGACTTGGAATTCTTGGTACAATTATGATGATTTTTGGAGTAGCAGTTTATATGATTCGCAAACATTATCCAAGAAAGTTTCGGTTTGGCAATTTAAAATACTGGCTTGAATTTCACATCTTTCTCTGTTCCGTTGGCCCAATTTTCGTTTTATTCCATACAACTTTCAAATTTGGCGGGATTGTTTCAATCAGTTTCTGGAGTATGGTTGCGGTGGTTTTAAGCGGTGTTATCGGCAGATTCATTTACATTCAGATTCCAAGAACTATTCAGGGGCATGAACTGGATTTGAATGAATTAAATGACATCAACCGTGATTTGACAGTACAACTTTCAGTCAAGTATGATTTCTCCACTCAAATAATTGACGAAATCGAACAGGAATTTAAACCAAGCAAATATACTAATTTAAGTTTTTGGTCAAGTTTTAAAATCATCATGTCCGACTTTTTTAAACTGAGGAAAAAACTTAATTCGGTAAAGTCTGAGATTAAAAGGCAAAACATAACTGACAAAAGAAAATCAAAAGAAATAATGAAAATAGTTAAATCAAAAATCATATTACTTCGCAGAATCGGACTTTTGAAAACTATGCAGAAGTTATTCAATTACTGGCATATTGTTCATCTCCCTTTTGCGATTTCGATGTTTGTCATAATGATAATTCATGTGGCAGTTACAATAATTTTTGGTTACAGGTGGATATTCTGAATGGAAGTATTACTTGAAAATATAATTATATACGGCGGAACATTACTGTTAGTAACGCTGATTTTTTTGTTTTATCTGAAAACCACACACAAACGTTCGAAGCGAACAAATGCAAAAATTCAGAAAGCAAAAGAAGCCGGATTATATGAGCCTGTTTCGCTTCACCCGGTAATTGATCCGGGAACTTGTATTGGCAGCGGCGCATGTATTGAAGCATGCCCCGAAAAAGATATTCTCGGCTGGGTGAGCGGTAAATCAAAATGTATTAATACTTCAAGATGTGTTGGTCATGGTGCATGTTTTCATGCTTGCCCTGTTCAAGCAATTTCTTTGGTTATCGGCACAGAAAAAAGAGGCGTTGAACTTCCTCATGTCAGTCAGGAATTTGAAACTAATGTGCCGGGAGTTTTTATTGCCGGAGAATTAGGTGGAATGGGATTAATAAAAAATGCAGTTGAGCAAGGCAAACAGGCTGTTGAAAACATAACAAAGAAAATATCAAAGTCAGGAAAAGCAGATTTTGATATTGCAATCATTGGTGCTGGTCCGTCAGGCATTTCAGCGACATTAACTGCGAAGAAAAACAAACTTCGTTATATAACATTTGAACAGGATACACTTGGCGGAACTGTTTTTTCATTTCCGCGGGCAAAAGTAGTTATGACTTCTCCGATGGATTTGCCGCTTTACGGAAAACTGAAACTATTTGAGACTTCCAAAACCGAACTGATTTCTATTTGGAGAGATGTAATTCAGAAAAACGATATTAAAATTAATGAACAGGAAAAGGTCGAATCGATTTCAAAAGAAGGAGATTATTTTTCTGTTACAACAACAAAAGGAAATTACAAAGCAAGTTCAATATTACTCACGATCGGAAGACGGGGAACACCAAGAAAATTAGGCGCCAAAGGTGAAAACAAGGAGAAAGTTTATTACAGACTTCTTGAGCCGGAATTGATTCATAATCAGCATGTTCTTGTTGTCGGTGGCGGCGATTCTGCAATTGAATCTGCAATGCTGATGGCTGATGAAAAAAATCATGTTACACTTTCTTACAGAAGCGACAAATTTTCCAGAATCAAACCAAAAAATTATGAGAGAATTGAAGAATATTCGAAGTCAAAGAAGTTAAATGTAACCTTCAATTCTGTTGTTGAGGAAATTTTTGATGATAAAGTCAGTCTGATAATCAATGGCAGCGAGAAGAAATCAATAAGAAATGATTTGGTTTACGTTTTTGCCGGCGGTGAATTACCAACTCAGTTTCTTGAAAAAATCGGAATCAAAATAACCAAAAAGTTTGGCGAAGTAATTTTATCACATAATAATTAATATGAAAAAAATATTTTTTTTTGTTTCAATCAGCCTAATTTTTACTGCGAAATCATTTGCACAGCTTTCTCCGGGAGAATTATCCAAAGCTCATGCAAATCTTGAAGGACTTTCGAACTGCACCAAATGCCATGAACTCGGTGATCAGGTAAGAAAAGAAAAATGCCTTTCCTGTCACAAAGAGATAAAGCAACTTATAAAAAATAACCGTGGTTACCACTCTTCTGCAGAAGTTAAAAGAAGAGATTGCTGGAAATGCCACAGCGAACACAACGGCAGAAATTTTCAGGTAGTAAAATTTGATGAGAATAAATTTGACCATTCAAAAACAACTTTCGGACTGAAAGGTAAACATGCAGATATTAAATGCGATGAATGTCATAATTCAAAATTCATCTCAGATAAAAATATTTCAAAAAGAAAAGACACATTCCTTGGTTTGAGTACAACCTGTAAATCCTGCCAT
>PFVB01000183.1 GCA_002790395.1 Ignavibacteriales bacterium CG_4_9_14_3_um_filter_34_10
ATAATATCAATTACGATCATACTATTAACTGAATTAACGAGCAATCTTGCAACTACTGCCACATTTATTCCAATTGTGGCTTCAATTGCTACCGGAATGAATGAGAACATTTTGCTTTTCGTGATTCCTGCAACAGTAGCTGCGAGCTGTGCATTTATGCTTCCGGTTGGAACTCCGCCAAATGCTATAATATTCTCAAGCAATAAAATAAAAATATCTGACATGATAAAAACCGGGATTTACATGAATTTTGCCAGCATAATTATTATAATGACTATAATCTATTTGGTATTACCATTTTTAATAAATCCATGAAGAATTATTCCAAAGAGGTTTTTAGTGTCAGTAATTAAAAAGTTATATAAAAAATATTATTTTATAATAAGTACCGTTCCAATTATTACTATTATTATTTTCTATTTAAGTATATCTGTTAGCACAATGAATGAAAAGAGCAATGAAGTTCAAATATATTTTGCGGATAATATTTCAGAGGCACATGCAAAAGTAATTAAGAATTTCAATGTTAAATACAGGGGCAAAATTAGAGTAGTCCCGATTGATTTGCCATTTGTAAAATTCAGCACAAATGAAAGGAAAGAATTATTATCACGCTCGCTGAGGAGCAAATCTGATCGGATTGATGTCTTTGCGGTTGATTTGATTTGGGTTAAACGTTTTGCAAAATGGAGCCTTCCGTTGGATAAATATTTTAATACCACAAATCTTTCCGATTATCTGACTTTTGCTTTACAGTCATGCTACAGCGAAAATCATTTATATGCAATCCCTTTATATTTGGATATCAGCATAATGTATTACCGCAAAGATTTGTTGCAGCGATATCCAGATTATTCAGATGTTAAAGAAAAATTGGATTCATCGATTACGTGGGAGGAGTTCGTTGCAATTGGTAAAAGTATTAATTCGCAGAAAGGAAAGTATTACTCATTTCCTGCTGATGCATATGAAGGGTTAATTTGCAGTTTTACTGAATTGCTTCTTAGCCAGTCGCCGGAAATGTTCAACAACTTTGATGAGAAGAAAAGTTCTGACTATATAAAACATGGAATCCGGTTGCTTGTTGATTTGGTTAATAAATATGAACTGACACCGAAAGAAGTAGTCAATTACAAAGAAAGAGAAAGTTATTCTTTTTTTCTGCAGAATGACGGAATGTTTGTAAGAGGCTGGCCAAGTTTTCTGAAAGATTATAAAAATATTTTGCACGATAAAAGCAAGGAAAAATATATTAAGCAAACGCAACTGCCGCATTTACAAAATTTTGAAAAAAGATTTGTTTTCGGTGGCTGGAATTTAATGATTTCGAAATATACGCCTCACATAAATGAGGTTCTTGAATTTATTAAATATACATCTTCTGAAGAAGCTCAGGTAATTATGTTTGAAGAAGGGGCATATTTACCTATTAATAAAAATTTATACTCAGATACAACTCTTGTTCTCGGAAATCAGAAGTTAAATTCTTTCTTAAAACTTTTTAAGTATGGCGTGCATAGACCGTCATGGAAAAATTATACAAAAATCAGTGATTATTTTTCGCAGATTATCAACAAAGCAATCAGACAGGAGATTTCAGTTGATGAGGCATTAAGCAGAATAAAATCAGTATTAAAAACAGTTGAGACCAATTAAAATGTCAAAACAAAAAATTTATGAAAATATAAAAAAATACCGATTCGAGTTCAGACATTTAACAGTGCTTTTTGCTGTATTGGTTATTTTTCAGCTTTTTCTTTCATTCATACAGAAAACATCTTTAAAGAATTTTTTATTTGAAACACAAAAATGGTATCAGCGATATGCAGCCGAAAATATGGCAAATTTAACTGCAACTTCTTTGGAGCTTCTTATCGAGAATATTGATGTAAATAAAACGCATGATTCAATAGAAAAGCAAAAAATCATTCAGTCTTTCAATATAATTTTTAGTCAGCAGCTTTTGCAGCAAAATGTTGAAGATATTTGTCTGGTAGTTGTACAGAATGATTCTGCTTATTCAATAGATGATGGAGTGACGCTTTTTGATTATTTGGTAAACAGAAAATTGCAAACCAATTATGTCACTCATCATAAATACGCAGAGCAGAAATTTCTAAAAATCAAAAATCAAATCCTGATGAATGAAGAAATAAAAAGCTTTCTTGTCGGCAAAAACACTTTCCATATTTTTGTCCCGTTTATTCCTAAAGGAGAATTTCAAGGGGTTCTGTATATAAAAAAGACGCCTGATTTTTCAAATATGACAAATGAAGTGGTTGCAAGTTACGATGAAGCAACAATCATTTATTTATCATTAATAGTGCTGGGATTATTAGCGATGTATTACATTTCTTCATACACGGTGAAAGAGCGGGATGCGTATCAGCAGAAGTTATTAGAAGAAAATGAAAAGCACATCACGGAACAAATCATGCATGATAAAGAGTCTCTTTTCACTAAAAGAATTTATCATACACATCATAAAGCTGAAAAAATAATGGGATTTATTAAAGAGGATCTAAGAATAATTTCCGAATCGAATCTTGAAGAAATAAAAGAAAGAGTAAAAAAGTATTCAAATTTTATTTCCCGAGTAATCTATGATATGAAGTGGTATGATCCTCCCTTGCAGACAATTAGAAATCAATTATTTAAAACAAATATTAATGAAACAATAAAGTTTTTGGTCAACCATATCTTTTTAAGAATTTCTTCTCATACAGAAATATTTAGTTTTAAATTGGATTTGGATGAGAATATTCCTGAAGTGCATATTAATGAGTTTGTAGTCTGGGAAATATTAGAGCCGTTAATTCAAAATTCGATAGACCATGCAGGAATTGAAAAAATCATCATTTCTATTTCAACAAAATTCGATAAAGAATCAAACAAGACAGTCATTAAGATTTCTGATAATGGTAAAGGCATTGAGAAAGAATTGCTTAATGCAGATGTAAATGGAATTAAAAAATTATTTTACGAAAATATTACTTCAAGACCAGCAGAAAATCAAAATGCCGGATACGGCTGTTATATTGCTTATGAAATAGGAGTTAAAAGATGCGGGTGGGTGATAGACGCATTTAATAATGAAGTGGGATGTACTTTTGAAATTAGCATACAGAACAACTAAGGGAAAAAATGATTACTGAGAAAAAAATTAAAATTTTATTAATTGAAGATGAAGACTTTGATGTAAACCGCGTCAAAAATACAATCAGACTTTTTGGAGATCAACTTGAATTGATTGATGTGGTTTCGAATGGTGCTGACGCAATAGAAATTATTAGGGCAAAAGATAATTTTGATATTATTATCATGGATTATCAAATCGCCGGCGGATTGAGAGGCGAAGAATTAATTCGAAAAATTAAAGATGTTGATGATACAATTCAGATTATTGTAATTACAAAACTTACTATAAATATTTCTGATTTTAATTTTGCTAAAAGCCTTGTAAAAGCCGGTGCATTTTGGTATTGCACAAAATATCCCGGTGATATTGAAGAGTATATTTATCAACCCACAGATTTTTTAATGAGTATTCTGAATGCTTATGAAAAAAGAAAACTTGAATTACACAGGCGGAATTCAAATTTAAAACTGATTAAAAATGTCGAGGACATTTTATTCAGCAAACGGATTATTTCAGCTTCGGAATCAATGGAAAAATTAAAAAACGATATACAGAGATATGCTGAAAGTGAAATCAATATTTTAATATCAGGCGCATCAGGAACCGGCAAGGAGCTTGTTGCAAATAATATTCACTATCGAAGCAAAAGAAAATTTGAGAACTTCGTTCCGATCAACTGTGGAAGTATTCCTGCTGATTTGATTGAAAGTGAACTTTTTGGTTATGAAAAAGGTGCTTTCACCGGTGCAAATGTTGCGAAACTAGGATTGTTCGAACTGGCAAATAATGGTACATTGTTTCTTGATGAAGTTGCTGAGTTACCACTGAATGCACAGGTGAAATTGCTGAGAGTAATTCAGGACGGAGAGATAGAGAAAATCGGGAGGACAAAACGTATTAAAGTAAACGTTAGGATATTTGCGGCGACGAATAAAGATTTGGAAAAAGAAGTTGAGGAAAAAAGATTTAGGGAAGATTTGTATTATCGTTTGAACGTAGTTCCCGTATATATTAAACCATTGAAAGAGCGTGTGGACGATATTGAGGTTTTAGTAAAGCATTTCATCGAAGTGTATAGTTTCGATATGGGAAAAGTTATTCCTACGATTGATAAAGAAGTTTTGGATGAACTGAATAGTTACAATTGGCCCGGAAATGTAAGAGAATTAAAAAACGTTGTTCAGAGGTTAATTTTTAATTGCGGGAATCATATTTCAAAAGAAGATCTTGATTTTGCACTGATTAGAAGGGGAAGAAATCAGATAAAGGACAGCAATGCAGTTTATTTTGCTGATCCGATGAATATCGAACCTTTAAAAACTGTGGAAAAAAAAATCAGAGAAAAATATTTCAGGTATGTAAGAAATCATTCCGCATCGGATGCAGAAGCTGCTGCGAAACTTGGTTTAGCTCCGCCCAATTACCACAGAATGTGCAGAGAATTGGGGTTGAAATAAACTTAAGCCCAATTAGTTATTAAGTCAGCTTACGCAAAGTTTACAACATTGTCATTCTGAACCTGCCTATCGGCAGACAGGCTTGTTTCAGAATCTTCTTTTGTTGAGTTTTTTCAATGCCGAAATAAAACCTGCCTGACGGCAGTCAGGTTCAGCATGACAAATGAATAAGGCGTCTTATTAAGTTAATAATGGCAATTATTAACTTAATAATTCCCATGTTTGCATAAAGAAATCATTTCTTTTTTTTATGGGAATAAAGGTGAAATTATTGGCTAATTTGAGTTTTATGATGGCTTGAAATTTGTTTTGAGTTGTTCAATAATTATGGAATAAAAATGAAAAAACAAATTATACTGATTTTTATTTGCTCAATGTCTTTCGTTTTTGCAGAAGGATTTTTGAAAACAAGCGGGAAGAAAATTGTTGATGAAACCGGCACACAAATAATTTTACGTGGAATTGGTTTTGGTGGTTGGATGCTTCAGGAAGGCTACATGTTTAAAACATCCGGTTTCGCAAATTCAGAACACGAATTCAGAAATAAAATTAAATTGCTTGTAGGAGAAGAAAAAACAGCCCAACTTTACAAACTTTATCATGACAGTCACATCAGAGAAATTGATATCATGCAACTTGCAGAATGGGGTTTTAATTCCATTCGTTTACCAATGCATTATAATAAATTAACAAACTTAAATAATGACGGGACTTATTTTGAAGAAGGTTTTGCCAGGATTGACTCTCTTTTAAGTTGGTGTGAAAAATATAAAATCTACCTGATTCTTGATTTACATGCAGCCCCCGGCGGGCAGAATGCCGAAGGAATTTCTGATTACGATCCATCTATTCCTCTTTTATGGAATTCAGAGCAGAATAAATTAGTTACAATCAACCTGTGGAAAAAACTTGCAGAAAGATATGCAAACAAGGAATGGATTGGCGGTTATGATTTGCTGAATGAGCCAAATTGGGATCTGGGTTCTGATAACGCCCCTCTGCTTAAATTATACAAAGATATAACTGTTGCAATTCGAACAGTAGACAATAATCATATTGTTTTTATTGAGGGAAATAATTATGCGAATAATTTTACAGGTTTAACACCGCCTTGGGATGGTAACCTTGTTTATAGTTTTCATAAATATTGGAATAACACAGACCAAAGTTCTATTTCATGGGTTCTAAGTATCAGAGATAATTACAATGTACCATTATGGCTTGGTGAGACTGGTGAAAATTCAAATCAATGGCTGCAAGAGACAATCAATTTAATGGAGACAAACAAAATCGGCTGGGCAACATGGCCATTAAAAAAGATTGATGATATTGCAGGACCAATATCTGTTCCGCTTACCACTCAATATCAAACTATGCTAAACTATTGGAATGGACAAGGAGCAAAACCGACAGAGAATTTTGCTTATGCTGCTTTAAGTACACAGTTCGGTTCATTCAAATATGAAAGCTGCCGTATTCAAAAAGATTATGTTGATGCATTATTCAGGCAGCAAAGTACTTCGCAAACAGTTTCTTTTATAGAAAATAATATTCCCGGAGTAATTTTTGGTGTAAATTATGACTATGGAAAAGCAGGAGAAGCTTATAATGATAAAGTAAATAGTAATACAACTGGTTCTCCGGGCGGCGCTTCATGGAATAGCGGTGGTAAATACAGAAATGACGGTGTTGATATTGAACACTGTTCTGATGCTATTACAAATGGTTTCAATGTTGGTTGGATTGAAAGCGGTGAGTGGTTGAAATTTTCGGTTAATGTTGAATATACTGGAACATATGATTTGAACATTCGTTATGCAGCAAATTCATCAGGCGGAAAAATTCAGTTAAATAATGCGACTGCATTTTTAACAAGTTTGATTGATTTGCCTTCAACCGGTGGCTGGCAGACATGGAAAACAAAAACGGTGAATAATATTCAGTTACAGGCAGGGAAGCAGGGAATTTATATTAAATTCTATTTTTCAGGATTTAATTTCAACTATCTTGAATTTATTCCAGTGTCAGTCGATGTTAATGATGGAGTAAATCCATCAAGTGATTTTTATTTGAATCAAAATTTTCCGAATCCTTTCAATGGACAAACAAAAATTGAATTTTCGCTCCCATCTTTTTCAAATTTCAGTTTGAAAGTTTTTGATATAAAAGGTGAATATAAAGGTACTATTGCTGAAGGTTTTGAGGTTGGTCATAAAGACGTTTCGTGGAGTTCAGATGGTTTTGCCTCAGGAATATATTTTATTCAACTTGAATACGGTGGTGAAATCAAAAAAATAATTAAATCAGTAATTTTGAATTAGTAAAAAAGGAATAGTATGAGAAAGACTTTCTTTTTGCTTATTGTTTTTTTCGAAGGAGTATTATGCCAAACTGCTACTCTAAAAAGTACACTATCGATTAGAGATGTTCATGGCATCAAAGTTCCGTTCCAGAACAACATGCCTCTGCCAAGTTTTGAAAAACAAAAAAGAACAATAATTAATCTTGGCGGTACATGGAAAAAGTTTAGATTTACTTCAACTCCTGATTTATCTTTGACTGAGAGGACGCAAACTGCCATTCAAACTCTGCAAACTGAAAATTATCACAGCAAAGATTTTGATGATGCAGGATGGAGTATTAAGAATACTCCTTCAGTTGAAAACGAAATGCATGAGTTTCCAACCGTTCCTGAACGATATGATAACGGAGTCTGGTACAGATATAAATTTTTTGTCGGTGATAGTTTAAGCGACAGATTTGCAAGGCTTAATTTTATTGCATCAAATTATGTTACTGATGTTTGGCTGAATGGAAATTATCTCGGTTATCATGAAGGCGGCTACACTCCTTTTTCATTTGATGTAACGGAAAATTTGCTATTCAACAATGAAAATATTTTGGCAGTAAGAATTGATAACATAAAGTGGGGAACACGAAATGATATTGTTCCTTTCATTGTCTCTGATTGGTTTAATTACGCAGGAATAATTCACGATGTTTATCTGGAATTTTCTGCAAAGACACTGATAGTCCGCACTGATGTTGTGCCTATTGATTTGGATGGTAATTTATCTTTCAAAACTGTTTTGTTAAATACCTCACCAACTGACAAAAACATTCGGGTTGTGCATAAAATTTATCATGCAAGAATTGATTCGGTTAATATCAAATCAGAATTCTCATCAGATCTGATCGGTGATGAGGCAGTTTATTCCGGCGATGTGTCAGCAGATTTAATCGTAAAAAGTGATTCGGTAAATGTTTTTGCAGGTCAAATTCACATTTCAAATCCTCTTATTTGGTCAATTAAAGAGCCAAATTTATATTTAATCAAAACTCAGTTGATGGAAAATGAAACTGTTATTGATGAGTTTGTATCTCAGTTTGGAATCAGGACAATAAAAACCCAAGGCGATAAAGTTTTGTTGAATGGAAATGTAGTTTTTCTTACCGGAGCAGCGCGGCATGAAGACCACCCTATTTATGGCAGAAGCATACCAAAAGAAATAATTTTCAGTGATTTCAAGACTATCAAAGAATCAAATATTTTGTATGTAAGAACGGCTCATTATCCGAATCATCCTTATACATATTTAATTACAGACAGACTTGGACTTGCAGTTATGGAAGAAATTCCGGTCTGGTGGTTCAACACTGCTGAATCATGGCAAATACAAAATAACCAGCGACATATTCATCAGCAAATGTTTCGTGAAATGGTATTTAAGGATTTTAACAGACCATCAATTGTTTTTTGGAGTACATCCAATGAATGCAAAGATGTTGATAACAGACTTATCTTTCATCAAACAATTATGGATGATATTCATTCAAACTATCCTGACGGAAGGCTGATAACACAATCAGCAGCAGGTGATTTACCTGGTCCGACTGATGCAACCCAAGCTCCTCTTGATGTCGCCGGTTGGACTTTATACTTTGGAATTTTTCACGGAAGCACTTACTACAACGGGACATTGGTTTTTCTTGTAAATGCAAAAAATGCTTTCCCGGGTAAACCGGTTATGGATACAGAATTTGGATATTGGTCTTCGGAAAATGGGTCCTCATTAAATCAACAAGTAACGGTTTTTGATGAAACTTTCAAAGCGTTTAAGTTTTTCGCTCCGATAAATCCGAATGGAACATATAATCCAAATGGGCACCTTGTGGGAACTACGTGGTGGTGTGTTTTCGATTGGTACACATATCATCAAACAACGGGCTATCAAACTATGGGTTTAATTTCGATGGACAGAAAAACCAAAAAGCCGGTTTATGATAAATTAGTTTCAACCTATGAACCGTGGGCAAAACTTGGTGGAATGATTGTATCGGTTGATGATAGTCAAAATAAAACAATACCAAATGAATTTTCTCTTTCTCAGAATTATCCGAATCCGTTTAACCCTTCAACCACAGTTGAATTTGAATTATCTGAACGGAGTATTGTAAATTTGGAATTATACAATCTTCTTGGTGAAAAAGTGATGAATGTTTATCAGGGTGAAAGTGAAGCCGGCTTAAACAAATATGAAATTATAAATTCCAACTTAAGTTCAGGAATTTATCTTTTAAGAATGAAAGCAAAAAACAAATCAGGGAAGGAATTTAATTCTTCAATTAAAATGACTGTGTTAAAGTAGTTGAAAAACAAGAAAAAATATCCGGTATATTTTTATTTCGTAGCTTTAATCATTCCTATTATTCTTTTGGGAATGATTGAAGTTGGACTTCAGTTCGCAAATTATGGAAATGACTATTCAACATTCATAAAAATAAACGATCAGTATCAAGATTTTTTGTTCTTTAATCCCAAGCTGCCTCAAAAATATTTCCCTAAAAATCAGGTTACACCTTCGGTAATTCCAGATGGATTTTTAGAAAGAAAACCTGAAAATTGTTTCAGAGTTTTTGTGCTTGGTGAAAGTTCAGTGGCAGGATTTCCGTATCCTCCGAATGCATCATTTCCAAGATATCTTAAACGTAAACTTGAATTGTTGCATCCAGAAAAATTTATTGAAGTGATTAATCTTGGTGTTTCGGCTATTAATACGAATTTTATTCGCGAAAGAATTGATGATATAATTGAGCAAAACCCGGATTTAATATTGATTTACACCGGTCATAATGAATATTACGGAGTTACTGGAGTTCCGGAAACTTCTAAAATATTCAGAGATTTTTTTTCAAAAATTAAAAATCTCAGAATTTATCAGCTTGTTGATAATGTAATTTCAAAAGTGGTAAATCTCGTCATTCCATCGGATGAAAATGGCAAAACTTTGATGGCACTGATGGTGAGAAATAAACTTGTTGAATACAAATCCCCGGTATATCGTTCCGGATTACGCCAGTTTGAAAATAATCTAAGTGAAATTATCGGAAAATTTAGCATGGCTAAAATTCCTGTTATCATAAGCACATTAATTTCAAATGACATGATTAGTCCGCTTGAAAATTCAACAAAAAAAGGCAAGGCAGAAAAGTTTTACAAGAAAGCAAATTTATCTTTTAAGCAAAGTCAGTTTGATACATGCAAATATTATTACGCACTTGCAAAAAGATTTGACGCACTTCGTTTCCGTGCACCTGAAGAAATGAATACAATAATTAAGAAATTTGAAAACACAAAAAATGCCGGCGTAATTGATGCAGAAATGTTTTTTAGGCAACTGAACGGGAAAGAAATTTTAGTTAAAGATTTTTTTGTTGATCATCTTCATTTAAGTATTCAAAGTCACAAAATATTGGCAAATCTATTTTTAGAAAGGATCTATAGAATGGGAATTTTAACAAAGTCTGAACGAGCAGAACATTCCGAGGTAAAAATCGAAAGGCTTCTTCAGGAAAATATTCCATTGACAAAAGTGGATAGTTCTTTCTCGGATTATTCTTTGTTTATTTTAATGAATACTTATCCATTTACTAAAAATCAGAATGCATTGAAATTAATTAACAAAATTCAACCCGAGGGTATTTCTGATTTGCTTGCACTTGATTTAATAAGGGGAAAAATATCATGGGAACAAGCCCATGTTACGGCTGCAAATCATTTTTATAAGCAACAGAATTATTTCTTATTTTATAGAGAAATGGATGCAATGATTGAAGATAAACCATTTGAAAAGGAGAATTATTATAATGCTGTGAACTTACTGAATGCAGCAGAGCAGGATTATCTTTCACTCCCAATATTAAAAAAACTTGATCACAGATTTCCCGATGGTTTCTCAAGTAAAAAATTAGGTGATTTATTTTACAGAAATAATCAGCATGGTGAAGCAATAAAATATTTCAACAAAGCAAAAGATTTTCTTCCAAATGATCCGGAGTTATTTTTCAAAATATCAGGAGCGTATTTTTTCGTGAAGGACACAATAAATGCTTTAAGCAATATAAAAAGGTGTATAGAACTGAAACCTGATTATCCAAATGCGGAAAAAATCTATAATATGCTAATAAAAAAATGATTTAAGGTTTTTTTGTAACATTCCCAAATAAATAAGGTTGCCTTAAAGACAGCCTTTTGTTTATCCTAAATAAACCTGTAAATTTTTTGATCTGGATGAATGACGTAATCTATGAAGTGCTTTTTCTTTGATCTGTCGTACTCTCTCGCGGGTTAAATTCAACATCTCTCCGATTTCTTCCAGTGTAGCAGAATATTCGGTATTAATTCCAAAATAAAGCCGAATTACTTCAGCTTCTCTTTCGCTTAAAGTGGAAAGTGAGCGTTCTATATCAGATTTTAATGATTGTTTCATTAAAGTTTCATCAGGTGATGGCTGTTCGTCATTTTTCAACACGTCCAGCAGACTACTTTTATCATTATCGCTTTGTGCAAAAGGAGCATCAACTGAAATATGTCTACCCGCAACCTGCAAAGCATAGGCAACTTCATCAGCAGTCATATCCAATTCTTTTGCAATTTCTTCAGTAGATGGTTTTCGTTCAAATGCCTGTTCAAGTTCAGATGCAATCTTAGAAATTTTAGTTAAAGCACCCACTCGATTCAGTGGCAAACGAACCATGCGGGATTGGTCGGCAATTGCTTGCATAATAGATTGTTTAATCCACCAAACAGCATAAGAAATAAATTTAAAACCACGAGTTTCATCAAATTTCTTTGCAGCTTTTATAAGGCCAATATTACCTTCATTTATCAAGTCGCTTAAAGGTAATCCTTTATTTTGATATTGTTTCGCAACACTAACAACGAAACGTAGATTTGCTTTTGTCATATGATCAAGTGCAGCCTGATCACCTTTTTTTATTCTTTTGGCTAATGCAATTTCATCTTGTGCAGTTATTAGGCTTTCTTTGCCAATTTCCTGAAGGTATTTGTCTAAACTTTGACTCTCGCGATTAGTAAATTGCTTAGTAATCTTCACTTAGCAAAATCTCCTGACTAATTATAAAAAAGTTTGATTTTTGGATACAACTAAAAATTTTATAAAAATGTTCCAAAAATCATAAATAAAGCCACTTTTAAAAAGTGGCTTTATTTATCAATGCAAAAATAAGCATTCTAGTCTTTATTTTCAACATTTAAGAGAACTTTATCGATTACTTCTTTAAACGTGGTTTTTGGCAAAGCTCCCATTGACATTTGAGGTTTATCATTTTTAGGGATAAATAAGATAGAAGGAATGCTTCTGATACCAAATACAGATGCCAATTCCTGTTCAACTTCTGTATCAACTTTATAAATATTAATCTGGTCTTTATATTCTTCCGAAAGCTCTTCTAAAACAGGAGCAACCATTTTGCATGGACCGCACCAATCTGCATAAAAGTCAATAATTGCCGGTAATTCTCCCTGATAATTCCAATCAGAGTTTTTTGTATAATCAAAGACTTTTTCTTTGAAATCATCGGTTGTTAAGTGTACTGTCATTTTTTCTCCATTTATTAATTTGTTTTTGAATAAGATGGTTTTATTCATAAAAAGATTCGTTATTTTTTTTATTTGCCACAATTAAAATTCGGACGGAATATTTTTCTGAAATTATAATTTAGAAATTATAAATTTACGATATACAAAAATAAATTAGAGAATTTTATGAAGATCAGGCATTTAGGAATTGTTCTTGTTATTTTTTCATTTGTTGTCGCATGTTCAACTGTAGCAATAACAGGCAGAAAACAGTTAAATATAATTCCAGATTCGCAGATGCTATCAATGTCGTTTCAGGAATATGACAGTTTTATTAAAACAAATAAAATAAGTAATGATAAAAGAAACTCTGACTTAGTTCAAAAAGTAGGGTATAAAATTAAATTAGCAGTTGAGTCATATTTTGCACAGAAAAAAAAATCTGATCAATTAGCAGGTTTTAACTGGGAGTTTCACTTAGTTGAAAGTAATGAAATTAATGCATGGTGCATGCCGGGGGGGAAAGTTGTTTTTTACACTGGCATACTTCCGATTTGTCAAAATGAAGAAGGGATTGCCGTTGTTATGGGGCACGAAATTGCACACGCAATTGCTGAACACGGCAGCGAACGAATGAGCCAGGGATTAATTACTCAGCTTGGCGGAATGGCATTAGATAAAGCTTTGGAAACAAAAACTGATGAAACACGCCAACTTTGGATGACTGCATTTGGACTTGGTGCACAGCTTGGAGTTTTACTTCCATTCAGCCGTCTGCATGAATCAGAAGCTGACCATTTGGGTTTGGTATTTATGGCGATGGCTGGTTACGATCCGAATAATGCTGTTGAGTTTTGGAAAAGAATGTCAGTATCAACATCAGGACAAAAACCACCAGAATTTTTAAGCACACACCCGTCAGATGAAACACGAATAAGAGATTTGCAGAAATTGATTCCCGAAGCGATGAAATATTATAAAAAATAATTGAGTCTGCTCAAAGATAATTTTTTCAAAATAAACTGATTGGAATTAATTACTCAGTAACCTTACGCTAAGATTACAATAAAGTTACTCTGAACCTGCCTATCGGCAGACAGGCTTGTTTCAGAATGATTTTATTGAGTTTTTTAGATGCTGAAATAAAACCTGCCTGACGGCAGTCAGGTTCAGCATGACAATTGCGTAAAATGACTTACTCGTTTTTCCCAAATTCATTAATTAACTGATTAAGATACATCCCGAATTTTACAAAAGATTTTTGGTAAGCCATTTCAATTTTAGCTAATAAATCTTTGAATTCAACAGGTAAATTATCATCTAATCGTGCTTTTTGAATCATATCAAAAACCCCGTCGAATTTTCTTATTTCTCTTATATAGCCTCTGATTTCAGAAATGGTTGATAATTTTGTTTCTCTAACAATCATATTTTGAGCCGTATAAAGATCATCATATAAACTGACCATTTCTTTATACTTTGCCATATTCTCTTCATGCAGCAACGTGTTTTCAATTGCTATAGCAGTACTTGCAGCCATTGCACTTAAAAACAATTCGTCTTGTGCAGTAAATTTATCTACACGTTTATTCAATATTTGAAACGCACCAACCAGTATTCCATTTAAGTTTTTCATTGGAACGCAAAGAAGATTTTTTGTAACGAATCCGGT
>PFVB01000001.1:0-2417 GCA_002790395.1 Ignavibacteriales bacterium CG_4_9_14_3_um_filter_34_10
CAAATATTGCAAAAAACAATCAGGGGAATTTTTTGATTTCGGCTGAACCTGTTGCCATAATTAATCTTGAAATAAAGGATGGCGGAGTAAGCAATGTAACCATTCGTGGTGTATCGGAAGAAGTCAATTACATTCGGCCTCAAGTTAAAATAATTACCGGAAGGATGTTCAATCCTAACTTGCGGGAACTAATCGTCGGGAAAGCAATCAATAAAAAATTTGACGGGGCACAGATTGGCAGCAAAGTTAAATTTGCAGGTGATTATTGGAGTATCGTTGGAATTTTTGAAGCAAACGGAAGCGGTTTCGAATCCGAACTTTGGGGCGATTCGAAGCAGTTGTTAAGCTCATTTAATCGTGGCACAACTGTTTCTACAATCACTTTAAAATTAGACAACATTAACAATCTTGAAAAATTTAAAAGAGCTTTCGTTGCCGATAAACGGCTTAATCAGTTTGAAGTAAAGATTGAGCAAAAGTTTTTTGAAGAGCAATCCGAATTGCTTGCAGGATTTATAAGAATACTTGGGATTTTTATAACTGTAATTTTTAGTTTCGGTGCAATTATCGGAGCTGCAATTACAATGTATTCTGCTGTTGCAAACCGAACCATTGAAATAGGAACACTCCGCTCACTTGGATTTAGTCGCAGAAGTATTTTGTCTGCATTTATGATTGAATCGTTGATGATATCTTTAATCGGTGCTGTACTTGGAATTGCTATTGCTTCCACACTACAATTTTTTACTATATCCACACTGAACTGGAGTTCATTTTCAGAATTGTCATTTTCGTTTGCACTTTCACCCACAATTGTTTTTTCGTGTTTGATTTTTGCAATGATTATGGGAATTGTTGGTGGATTTCTTCCTGCTGTACGTGCCGCAAGATTAAATATTGTAAATGCTTTACGAGGATAAAAAGTAAATTCCAAAAAAAAGTTGACATATATTTACTACTAAGATTAACTTAAGAGTGACTTTTAATTTTCTTTGGAGATGATATGTATATAAATATTGAAAACTTTTTAAACGATTGGAAATTTGAAAGCGAAGCAACACTTAAAGTTTTCTCCTTCTTAAAGGATGAAGCGATGAACAAACGGGTTGCAAATTATGACAGAACGCTCGGTGAATTATCATGGCATATCGTTGGAAGTTTGAGTGAAATGATTTCCTACACAAACTTAGAAATAAATTGTCCCTCAGAAGAAGACCCGATTCCTGCTGATATAAAGGGTTTGATTCAACTTTATTACAATGCTGCGAAATCTTTAACTGAAGAAATAAGCAAAAACTGGGACGATACAACTCTTCAAAATGAAATTGAAATGTATGGAGAAAACTGGAAAATCGGATTTACACTTTCTTCTTTAATCCGGCATCAAATTCATCATCGGGCACAAATGACTGTGCTAATGAGACAAGTCGGATTAAAAGTTCCGGGAGTTTATGGACCATCAAAAGAAGAATGGGCGGACTTGATTAAAGATTCTGATGAATAAATTATTTTGAATTGACTTTCTTAAGACTGTCGCGTTTTGCCTGAAGTTTTTTTACAAGCAGATTCAAACTGTCAACTTCTTTTTGTTTCTGTTTTTTTAATTCGTTCAGTTGAATATTTTGATTTGCTTTGATATTAGTTTTATCTTCTTTTTTTTCGCCGCAGGAAATCAAAATCAACATAAGCAATAAAACAATTTTCTTCACTTTGTAAAATCCTCGTTTACACATCCAATTAAAAGTTTAACTCAAACTGACAAAACACCTGTCAAATATAAAGATGCTTTTCCGGAAATCTGAACTCTTTCACCAAGATTTTTCAGCCATAATTTTCCGCTGCGGGTTGATACCTGATGTGCAACCAAATTTTGTTTGTTCAATTTTTCAGACCAGTAGGGAACAAGAACAGCATGAGCAGAACCTGTGACGGGATCTTCATTGATTCCTTCGTTCGGGACAAAAACTCTGGAAACAAAATCGACTTTCGAACTTTTAGCTGTAATTATAACTCCGTGCTGATGAAGTTTTTTTAATTCTTCGATTCTTGGCACATAATTTTTAATAAAATCTTCTGACTCAAATACGATTAGATCAAACGTGCTTGTCAGACATTCCAAAGGTTTGATATCAAAACAATCCGCAATGTTTTTATCCAATGAAATCGGCTTTGACGGACTTGCAGGAAAATTTAAAGAAAGAATATCTTTGCTTTTTACAACGATAAGTTTTCCGCTTTTGGATTCAAATGTTATTTTCCGTTTATCTTTCTGTATAAAATTAAAAATTACAAAAGCAGAAGCGAGCGTTGCATGTCCGCATAAATCCACTTCAGTAGTAGGAGTAAACCAGCGAATCTGAAAATAATTTTTGGTCTTCACAAAAAATGCTGTTTCGGAAAGATTATTTTCCATTGCA
>PFVB01000001.1:2425-3148 GCA_002790395.1 Ignavibacteriales bacterium CG_4_9_14_3_um_filter_34_10
CATAAGTGATTCGTCAATCCATTTTGTCAAAGGAACAACAGCAGCAGGATTCCCTTTGAACAATTCATCTGTAAATGCATCAACCTGATAAATTTTCATTTTCACAGTTTATTTTCCTCAAAAAACATTTCGGGATGATTGAACGGAATCAATGCAGTAATTATTCCCGGAACATAAAGCTGTGTACGATCCATTATGCCGTTTGTAAAGAAACCAATTGCACCGAGATTTTGCTTTGTGTTTTTCATTTTCATTATTTCATCCATAACTTCGCCAAGTTCCTCGCCTGCCAATAACCTCGCTGCAACTTCATCGGGTATTTGAAAGTGAGGCGAAGTCCCAAAACTTTTGTTCATCTTTTTGTCAATAATACACATGCAACCAAATGCAAACCATTTATCAACGTGTTTCATAATTCCGCCTTCAATTCCAACGAAGAAATCAGCCTGAAGCATTTCAGTATTATTAATCTTGACTAATTCCAACGCCCGGTTTTCAGCACCTTCAAATGTTTCATAATTCTTTGGCTGACGGTGAACAAATGAATCTACTTTAATTCCTTCAACCAAAAAATCTTTATAGTATTTCAGGAACGCTTCTCTTACAGCATTAATCTTTACAGGATTTACAGAGCCAACAATAATTTTCATCAAAACCTTCTGAATTTTTTCCGAAAACTAAAGAATATAATTCCAATTCAAAACCGTTTGGATAATTTTATTG
>PFVB01000019.1 GCA_002790395.1 Ignavibacteriales bacterium CG_4_9_14_3_um_filter_34_10
TCCTTCGGGATTAGCTGATTATCGACAAAGCCATAAATATTATTCAAATTCAGTTTCTTATCAATCGGAATTCCTTCAACAAAATAACTGAGAAAAACTTTTTGTGATGTTTTTTCATACTTATCAATATGCAGAAACAACTTGTTTTCTTTTTCTTCAGAGATAGTTCTCACGGAATTAAAATCGCCAAATCCGTTCGGAACTTTTACCGGATTTTCATAATCAACAATTTCATTTCCGTCTGCAAAAAATTTATATTGATAAATACCCGGTTCAAGTGCCACTTCAGCTTCATAGATTCCATCATTTTCATTATCTGTCATATGAATATCCTGTCTGTTCCATCCATTGAAACTTCCGAAGAGAAAAATATTATCAAACTTTTTTTCAGGCTTGAAAGTAAACTTATATAATTTTTCTTTCTTCGAAATTACTGGGATGCTGTAAGTATTCATATCAATCTTAAAATCTATGACAGTAATTCCTTCAAAGTGACTGTTGGATGCCACTGATACAGAATCACTGTTAATTCTTTTAATAAATAAATTCTTATTTGCTGAAAACCTCAGATCATAATTCTCTGAATAAAAAAGATCCGATAAATTGATTTGCTTCTCTTTACCGGCAACAAGTTTGATTGTTTTAATAATATTAGAAATAGAATTTTGAGAAGAAACTTCAATTGGTTTTATTGTCAACAAGATTAAAATAGAAAAAAGAACACGCATTAATTCCTCACATTTTTTAAGTACCGCTTCAAAAATAAATAATTGCAGACAATGAAAAGAACTCGATTAATTATTCACCTATATCTTCATTCCAAAGTTCAGGGTGTTCTTCTATAAATTTTTGCATAAGTTCAATGCAGCTTTCGTCATTAAGAATTTCCAACTCAACTCCTCTTGATTTCAAATATTCTTCAGGTCCTTGGAATGTAATATTCTCCCCAATTACAATTTTAGGAATTTTATATAAGAGAGAAGCGCCGCTGCACATATCACAGGGTGAAAGAGTAGAATATAAAACTGCTTTTTTATAATCAGACGCTTTTAATCTTCCTGCATTTTCAAAACAGTCCATTTCTGCATGAAGTATCGGACTTCCCTTCTGTACTCTTCTGTTATGACCTCGGCCAACTATTTTTCCATCAATAACAAGAACAGAGCCAATTGGAATGCCGCCTTCATCAAGCCCATTTTCAGCTTCGTTCAAAGCTTCTTTCATAAATTGGTCCATATTCCCTCCTAACTTACACCAAGCCATATTTTTGCAGTATTAATATCTCCAAACACAATTACTATTTCCGGACTATGAAGCATTAACATGCCTTCATAAAATTTTGCAATATCCCATCCCTTTATATCTGCTGTTGAAACAACAAGAGCACACTTATGTCTTTTTGGTTTGATGTTAATTTTTTTTCTTTCTTCCAAGATTTGTTGAATGTCTTGCTGAGAAATATCATCCAGTGCAAAGGGTCTGATTTCAAACAATTCAACTATGGGTGATTTAATTTTGCTATCTGTTGCATGATCAATTTCATATTTGATAAACTCATGTGAAGAAACTTTTTCTTCAGCAACTGCATGAATATAATGTCCGTTATTTAGAACCGTATATTTAATTGGCATATTACCCCCACCATTTAAACTTCACTACTATTGTAAAAATATACTTTTCGCTGTAATTTCAAAACAGCTATTAATAAGATTTTTTTAATCACAATGACATGGAGCATAATATGAAAAATAAATGTTTAATTCTGACTATAGCAATATTTTGGGCGTTAAATTTAACCGCACAACCTGTAAAAAAACACATTGAAACTGAAAAGGCAAAAATTGAAAAAAATGCAGAAGAAAAAATAATTGATGTTGTTTCATTTGATAAAAACAAAGACGGCAAAATATTTCAATGCCCAATGGATTGGGAAGTTTTAGCAGATAAATCAGGAAGGTGTGACAAATGCGGAATGAATCTGAAAGAATACAATGTAAAAGCCGCACAAGAGAATCTCGAAAAATATCTTGCCGCCAAAAACAAAAAAGCCGGTTATGATCACTCGAAAACGATGAGCAAAAAGGATATACATACACAGTCCAAAGCATGGAATTCGGTTTGTCCGCTCGATGGTGAAAAAGTAAATCCCAAAGGAAAAACATCTGAATTCAAAGGAAAGAAAATCGGCTTTTGCTGTGATGATTGCAAAATTGCGTTTGATAAAACTCCTGAAAAGTATCTCAAAAACATAAGTAAGGACGGCAAAAAATTTTTAAGCAAAAAATGATTTTTTTAAGAGACATTTTCAAATTGGAATTTCGCACTAAAATATTTCGACTTGTTTTTTTATTTGCTAATCCATGATGAGCACAAAATATTCCAAATATTTTCTTGCCTTGACTATTGTCCTGGTGATAATTGTTTTCATCTATCTGATAGATAAAATTTATTATGTTACTTTAGAAGATGCTAAATTGAATCACCAACAGCAGCAAATGGAAATGGTGCGGCTTGTTTCGGAAGGCATTGATTACTTTCTTGAACATCTAATTAAAGACATGAAACTGCATATAGCAAACGAGTCTGATAGAATTATTCAAGTTGACGGTTGGCAGAGCAGAATGAATTTTTTTCGCAATAATTATGATTCAACAATTATCCTTTCAATATTTGAATTAATTAGAAACAAACATGTATTTAATCAAGCAGGGAAATCAATTTCACCCCGAATTCATTATAAGATTCACAAGATGGTTGAGGAGGCGGACAAAGGACACAGCAAGCAGAATTTCTTAATTTCCGAAGTATTTCCCGATTCAAGCCGCAACACACACACTACAAAAGTTTTCTTAATGATTTTTGCCACACAAAACAATAGAAATAAAAACTTTGAAAAATTTGTTGGATATGTAATCAATTTTGATCAGGTAATTAAATATTTTGTTGAGCCATTGAATTTGAGCAGCAATGATTTTGTTTGGATAATGGATAACGAAGGCAGATTGATTTATCATCCCCGTCACAAAGAGATGCTGTTTAAATCAATAAGTAAGATCGAAAAAAAATGTTCACGGTGTCATTCATCTTTTGAGCAACAAAATAGAATTGTAATTTCAAACAAACCCGAATTCGGTGAATATTTTGTAAAAGGAGACGAGCCAAGAAAAATATTTGCTTTTGTCCCTTTGAAATTGGGCAATAAAAGATGGCTGATTTCTATTTCAACTTTTTTGCCCGATGTTACAAACAAATTAAAAAACAAATTTATCGTTTTTTTTATACTTGGTGTTATAATTTTAATTTCGATTCTTGTTTTTGTAGTAATTATTTATCTGCTGAACATAAAAAGAATGAAGGCAAACGAAGAGCGAAAAAATCTTGAAAAGCTGCAGGATTATCAGGAAAAATTGAATCATTATTCACGGCTTGCTTCCATCGGTGAATTGGTTGATTCCGTTGCTCATGAGATGAATACTCCTGCTGGAATTATTTCTGCTCATTCTGATTTAATTCTGCTAAAAGAAAATCAGAGCGGATTCATTAAGCAAGAATTAGAAATAATTAAAAATCAAACCAGGCGAATTAGTGAATACACAAAAACTCTACTGAATTTTTCTAAACGCATTAGCTTTAACCCAGAAAAAATTGACATTAAAAATTTGATTAACGAAAGTTTATTCCTAATTCATCCAAAATTGAAAGGCAAGAAAATCAAGATCAAAAGAAATTATACCGAATATGATTTTTTTGCCAATGTTGATCAAAGACAAATGGAACAAGTGTTCATCAATATATTGAATAATGCCGTTGATTCAATCAATAAAGATGGTACGATTTCAATTATTTTATCAAAAGTAGAATTAAACAGCGAAATCAAGAATGTTCCTTCCGAAGAGTTTTTACAGATAGAAATTTCAGATAGTGGTTGCGGCATCGACAAAATTGCCATCGAGAAAATTTTTGATCCTTTCTTTTCCACAAAAGGGAAAAATGGAACCGGCTTGGGACTTTCAATAACCAAAAGTATTATCCAAAGACACCGTGGAAAAATTGAAGTTGATAGTGAAAGAAATAAGGGAACTGCTTTCAGAATTTTATTGCCAACAAATAGAATTTGATATTATGAAAAGGAAATTACAAATATTAATTATTGATGATGAGCCAGAAATGTTATCCGGTTGCGAGCAAATTGTTTCTCTGCTTGGTGCTGAACCAATTCCATTTTCCCAATCTCGAAAAGCAATAAAATTTCTTGAAGAGAATGAACCCGATTTAATTTTTTGTGATTTATTAATGCCCGATTTTGACGGAATGCAAATGCTTGAGATTTGCCAAAAATTAGTCCCTAATTCTCCGGTGATAATTTTTTCTGCTTATGGAACAATCGACAGAGCCGTTGCTGCAATGAAATTGGGAGCTTTCGATTTTTTAGAAAAACCTTTTAATATTGATGCAATGAAAATAATAATTGAAAAGGGACAGAAGCAAAGAGCATTGCTAACTGAACGTGTTCACTTATTAAAACTACTTGAAGATAAATATCGGTTTGATAACATAATCGGAAAAAGTCTGGCAATGAGAGAAATATTCGAGCTCATTGAATCAATTTCAAACAGTGATGTAAACATTTTAATAACCGGCGAAAGTGGAACCGGAAAAGAATTAATTGCACGCAGCATTCATGCACGCAGCAAGCGACACAACAATGCTTTTGTTCCTGTCAATTGTGGAGCACTTCCGGAAAATCTTTTTGAAGCCGAATTATTTGGTTACGAAAAAGGCTCTTTTACCGGTGCTCTCCATAACAAAATAGGTTTATTGGAATATGCAGACGGTGGTACTTTTTTCCTTGATGAAGTTTGTGAACTTCCCCTCAATCTGCAGACAAAATTGCTTCGAACACTGCAGGATCAAAAATTAAGACATGTCGGCGGGAATGAATTAATACAAGTTAATGTAAGAATCATTTCTGCAACAAATAGAAATGTTCAGCAATTATTGCAGAACGAATCACTGCGCAAGGATTTTTATTACAGGCTAAATGTGATAAACATTGATATTCCCCCTCTGCGTGAGAGAAAAGAGGATATACAACTTCTCGCAAAACACTTTTTGGATATTTTTTTATTGAACTCTTCCAAAGAAATTATTGGCTTCTCGGATGAAGTTATTGAAATATTGGAAAATTATTCTTGGCCCGGGAATGTTCGTGAATTAGAAAATGTTATCGAAAGAGCAGTCACTCTTGCTCGCAATAACACGATAAAACCTATTGACTTGCCAGCACATTTGCAAACCAAAGAAAACTCAGTTGCAGATTCATCCAAAAGTTCTCTTAGTGAAATTAAACAAAAAACCATCAGGGATGTTGAGAAAAATTATCTGATTTCTATATTAAAAAAAAATTCCGGAAATGTAACAAAAGCAGCGGCGGAAGCAGGTTTAACACGTAGGCATCTTTATCGGCTAATAAATACTTACCAATTAAATCCATCAGACTGGCGTTAAAGCAAAGAAAATTTATTACTGACAGTGTGACATTTATTAACACTCAATGTGACTTCAATGACACGTTTTTGTGTCAATAAAGGACACGGGGTGTTATAATTTTGCAGTTATGTTTCGATTTTAATCCATTTTCAGGGATTAATTTCAATCCGCTTTAGTGCTCATCTCGCAGATTTTTGAATTCCGTTTGGTACGATTCCTGCCTAAAGAACTAAAACAAAAACCGGAAATGAAATCAGCGATACTTTTTAGCAAAGATCAAAACTTAATTAAGGATTTTTTAGATACCTGTTCGAATAACGGAATTGGTTTTATTAAGGAATCCGATTTTGCCAACTTCGTGTATGAACTTCAGCATGAATCGATTGATTTAATCATTTATGATTTTCAAAAACCTTTTGATAATGGGTTGAAGCACATCAAAATTATACGGAAGATTAAACCGAAAACCTCATTGATTGTTGTTGCTGATGAACTACCCAAAGCAGAGGGAGGAAAAATTTATGAAGAAAATATTTTTCATCTCGAAATAAAACCGATACAGAAAAATTTTATTCAGGAAATTGTAATCGCGGGGATTAATTCAAACAGGAATAATTTTGAAAACACATAATTGCCCCGGCAAAAAATTTTTTAACACTTGATTATTTAATATTACAGGAAAAAATATGGAAGAACATTTAGAAACAAAAAACGAGAGAAGAGACTTTTTGAAGAAAATATTTACAGGTGGTTTTTTAGCTTTCATTGGTGTAACATTATATCCGATTGTTTCATTTCTTAAACCGCCAAAGCAGGAAGAAGTGGAAGTTAAAAGTGTGTCTGCTGGAAAAGTTGATGAATTAAAAGTCGGAGATTCAAAATTAGTCCGATTTGGGACCAAGCCGGTAATTATTATTCATGCCGATGACGGGACATTCACTGCTCTGTCAGCAACCTGCACTCATTTGGATTGCACTGTTCAATATAAAAATGATGAAAAAGTAATTTGGTGCGCATGTCATAATGGGAAATATAATTTGCACGGCAAAAACATTTCAGGACCTCCTCCAAAACCACTTGATAAATATTTTGTCTCAATTAAAAACGAAGAAATCATAGTATCGAAGGAAGCTTAAACATTATGAAAGAAATTGCAAAAAAAATATTTGGTTATTTTGATGAACGATTTGAATTAGAAAATCTTGTTCATTTTATGAGCAAAAAATATGTTCCCGTTCATCGACATTCAATTTGGTATTATTTCGGCGGTGTTTCGTTATTCTTTTTTATCATACAAGTTATAACAGGAATTCTACTGCTATTTTATTACAAAGGAAGTTCTGATTTAGCCTACGAAAGCATCAAGTTTATTATGTCAAAAGTAGAATTTGGATGGCTGATTCGTTCCATACATAGTTGGTCTGCAAACTTATTTATCCTGAGTATGTACATTCACATGTTCAGCGTGTTTTTTGAAAAAGCTTACAGGAAACCGCGTGAATTAACATGGCTGACCGGTGCAGTAATGTTTTTAATGTCATTAGCATTTGGTTTCTCGGGATATTTACTACCGTGGAATGAGTTGGCATTTTTTGCAACAAAAGTTGGAACCGATATAGTAGGGGCAGTTCCCTTTGTTGGTGAAACCCTCAAATATTTCCTCCGTGGCGGTGAAGATGTAACTGGTGCGACATTGTCAAGATTCTTTGGATTTCATGTAGCTCTTTTCCCCGGAATATTTACATTATTGTTAGTACTTCATCTGTTGTTTATTCAGCGACAAGGAATCAGTGAGCCAATGCATTCCGAAAAATCAGAAGAAGAAAAAAAGACAATGCCTTTCTTTCCTAATTTTATGCTTAGAGATTTACTCCTCTGGCTTTTGGTTTTGAATTTACTTGCCATACTTGCCGTGTTTTTCCCTGCAGAATTAGGCTTAAAAGCAAATGCACTTGCTTCTGCTCCTGCAGGAATCAGACCAGAGTGGTATTTTTTATTCATGTTCCAAACATTAAAATTAATTCCCGGACATGTATTATTTATTGAAGGAGAAGTATTAGGAATCCTTCTCTTTGGTGTAGTTGGTCTGCTCTGGATTTTAGTTCCTTTCTGGGATAGAAAAAGTTCCCGTGGAATAAGGAATCGAATGATTAATTATATCGGGATTGCAGCTATAGTTTTTATTATTATTCTAACAATCATAGGATTGATGTGAAATGAAATTATTTAATAGAAATTTACTATACATCTTACTCACAGTAATTGCTTCGCCGTTAATTTTATTTGCAACTCAGGATCAGTGTTTTACTTGCCATAATGATTTAGGCGATAATGCATCAAATCTTTTTAAAGAAGATGTTCATTACAAAACAGGACTTTCTTGTGCCGGATGCCATGGTGGTAATTCTAACAGTGACGATATGGATGTTGCAATGAATAAGTCACAGGGATTTTCAGGAGTACCTAAGCAAAATCGTGTTTCGGAGACTTGCGCAAAATGTCATTCAGACACATCATTTATGAAAAAATACAATTCGAAAATCAGTACTCACCAATTAGAATCTTTGCAGAAAAGTGTTCATGGCAGTTTAGCGACAAACGGGAAAAGCATGATTGTACAATGTACAACTTGTCACAATGCACACGGTATAAAAAAAGTTGCTGATCCCCGTTCTCCTGTTTATCCGACAAATGTTCCCCAGACTTGCAGCAAATGTCATAACAATGCCGGTTATATGCAAACCTATAATCCAAGTCTAACGGTTGACCAATTGGCAAAATACAGAACCAGTGTTCATGGAAAACTGAACGCAAATGGAAATTCTAAAACAGCTCAGTGTGCAAGCTGTCATGGAAGCCATGATATTCTAACCTCGAAAGACGTTCGTGCTAAAACATACAAATTAAATATTCCGAAAACTTGCAGCTCATGCCACAGCAATAAATCATACATGAAAGAATTTGCCATCGCTACGGATCAACACGACAAGTATAAAAACAGTGTACACGGCAAGGCGGTTTTTGAAAAAAATGATTTGTCCGCACCGGTTTGTAATGATTGTCATGGAAATCATGGTGCAACTCCTCCGGGATTAGAATCAATTTCAAAAGTCTGCGGGACATGTCACGCTCTGAATGCACAGTTGTTTTCTTCGAGTCTGCATAAAAAAGTTTTTGATGAAAACAAATATCCGGAATGTGAAACCTGTCATGGTAATCATGAAATAAAGAGTGCTACCGAAAAATTGTTGGGTGTTTCCGAAGATGCAATATGCTCAAAATGTCATACTGAAAGTAAAAACACAAAGGGTTATTTTGTTGCTAAAAAAATGAGACGTTTAATTGATAATTTGCAAATTGCAGATTCAAACGCAAAGAATTCAATTTTTCTTGCTGAACAAAAAGGAATGGATGTCGAGGAAGCAAAGTTTAAACTTCGTGACATTCACCAATCAAAACTTGAAGCAAGAACTATTGTTCATTCATTTGAAGAGAAAAAATTCAAAGAGGTAATTGCAAAAGGAAACACTGCGTCGAAACAAGTAATTACCGAAGCAAATGCTGCGATTGATCAATTTTACTTTAGGCGGTACGGACTTTTAATTGCAACATTAGTAATAACAATATTAATTATCAGCATTTATTTCTACATAAAAAGAATTGAAAAGAACCAATAAGCATAAGGTGAATTATGACAGAGCACGAAAATAAATCTGACATCAATCGAATATATTCTATCATTGATAATCTCCAACAGAGATTAGATCGAATTGAGACTAAACTCAATTTAGAAACAGAGGAAAATATTAGCACCGTTCAAACCGTAGCGATTGAATCTGAAAGCAGTGAAGATATGGAGTTCAGACTGGGAGAAAAATGGTTTGGTAAAATCGGAATAATTGTTTTTCTTCTTGCGGTTATTAACTTTTTGATTTTTCCCATCGGCATTTTTTCCCAGACACTTGTATTAGCAGTTGGATTTTCGATATCACTGATAATGATGGCAGGTTCTCAGATTAGAGAAGATTACCTAAAAAACTTCGCCGGCTATATTTTGGGCGGTGGGGTGATTTTGTTTTATTTATCAATCATGCGTTTAAAATATTTCAGTTCAGCGCCAATTATAAATGATCAATTCACGATTGTATCTTTGCTTTTTTTCACAGCACTTGTTTCTATGATTCTTTCTCTAAAAAATAAATCAATTGCTCTTACCGGTATTTCAGTAATATTATTTTGTGTGGCTAATCTACTATCAAATACAACAATGATATTCTTTCCTGTATTAATCGCAATCTGTTTAGCAACTATCGTAATTGGCATCACCTATAATTGGAAGTCTTTTCCTTTAACGGGAATCATCTTAACTTATTTTACTCTTCTGCTTTGGACTATCAACAACCCATTTGTTACCGGAAAGATAATATTTGTAAATGATTATATGGTGGGTCTGGTTTTTGTTCCGATTATTATCTTGTTATATGGAATTGCAAATGCGCTTCAAACAAAAGAAACAAATGATAGTAATTGGAGTTACAAAATTTCAATCGCCAACTCAGTTGGCGGATTCGGATTATTCGCAATTATTTTAATCGGAACAAACCTTGCCGAGAACGGTCTTTTATTTATTGTTTTGTCTATTGCTTTATTTATTCTTGCAATTCTTCATTGGAATAAGCACCACAGCAAACTTTCAACATTTTTTTATTCAATGCTTGCATATGCATCGTTTAGTGTTGCAATAGTTTCAAAAGTAGACACACAAAATGCTTTAATTCTTCTTTGCTGGCAGAGTTTGGTAGTTGTTTCCACTGCTCTTTGGTTCCGATCAAAATTTATTGTGGTTGCTAACTTTTTTATTTTTATCTTAATTTTATTTTCATTCGTATTTAGTGCTGATAAATTACAGTTTACAACTGCAAGTTTTGGAATTGTTGCTTTGATAAGTGCAAGAGTTATAAATTGGCAAAAGAAACGGCTTGAACTTATAACCGAGAACTTGAGGAATGCATATTTACTTGTCGCATTTGTCATTTTCCCAATTGTAGTTTTTAATAACCTGCCCAATCATTTAGTAGGAATAGCACTTATCGGGTTATCCTTTTTCTATTATATTGTCGGAAAATTAATTAACAACAAAAAATACAGATTAATGGCAACGGGAAATTTAATAATTGCTCTCGGCTATATTATTGTATTTGGATTCGTAAGCGAAAATACAACGTATAAGGTATTCTCGTTCTTTTTAGCAAGTGTAACTTTACTAATTGTATCAATTGTCTATACAAAAGTTCGTTTAAAAGAAAAGAATAATTCTGTTCTAAATCAATGATAATTTCACAAACACTTGACAAACCGGTATCCGATGCTCTATCTTTGCAACCAATGAAAATAAAAAATATCAAATATTGTTCTAATTCATTAAACCAAAATTGGTGGTGGCAGTTATTTAAATTTCAGTCTTTGGTGAATTAGAATAATTTATATAATTTTTTTTATAACCCTTCTTGGATTCACCGGGAAGGGTTTTTTGTTTTAAAGTAATTAAGGATAATATATGAACTTAAATAGATTCAAAGAATTAGCAATGTTGCACAACAAAATACCAGTATATGAAAAAATAACTGCTGATTTATTAACACCGGTTTTGGCATATCTTAAAATTCGTGAGCATGATTCATTTAGTTTTCTTCTTGAATCGGTTGAAGGAATTGGTCGATTAGCAAGATATTCATTCATTAGCACAGCTCCTTCCAAAGTTTTTAATAATATTGGAAATGATATAACAATTACTGAAAATGGCAGTTCCATTTCAATAAAGAAGAATATTTTTGATTTTCTTTCCGAGGAAATTTCAAAAACGAATGATCCCAAGATAGATGAATTGCCGGATTTTACTGGCGGAATTGTTGGTTATTTGGGGTATGAAAATATTTCTCTGATTGAAAACGTAATTAAGTTTGATGGTATAAATGAAATTGATATTCCCGATTCAATTTTTGGAGTTTTTAACTTGCTGATTGCATTCGATCATTATAAGCACCAAATAATTTTAATTAAGAATGTCGAAATAGATCCATCAATAGATTTGGATAAAGCTTTTTATTCTGCAAAAAAAGAACTGACAGGCTTAAGAGAAAAATTAAAATCACCGTTTGATAAAAATCTTGGTTTTTCTTCGTTCGACTTTGCTGATGATCAAAATACAGATTCATTTTTTAGTCTAGTTAACAAGTGCAAATCAAATATTCTTGAAGGTGATATTTTTCAAATTGTTCTATCAAAAAGATTTAGCGCAAAATACACGGGGGATTTAATCAATGTTTATAGAGCTCTGCGAATAATTAATCCCTCACCATATATGTATTTCATGGAAATTTCAGATACTAATAACCCGCAACCTTTAACAATAATTGGAACGTCCCCGGAAGATTTATTAAAAGTAAATAATAACCATGCAACAATTTTGCCAATAGCCGGAACGCGAAGACGAGGAAAGAATCCGCAAGAAGATTTAGAAATTGAAAATGAGTTGCTTGCTGATCCAAAAGAAATTGCAGAGCATACAATGCTTGTTGACCTTGCAAGAAATGATTTGGGTCGAGTTTGCACATATGGTTCTGTTGAAGTTACCGAAGAAATGACAATTCATAAATTCTCTCATGTTATGCATATTGTTTCTCGGGTGGAAGGAATTCTTGAGGAAAACAAAAATTGTATAGATGCTTTAAAGGCAAGTTTTCCTGCCGGAACAGTTTCGGGAGCTCCAAAAATCCGAGCGATTCAATTGCTGAATGATTATGAAAAATTAAAACGAAATATTTATGCAGGAGCAGTTGGTTATATTGATTTTAAAGGGAATCTCGATATGTGCATTGCCATCCGAACTCTTTTTGCATTTGATGATAAAATTTATTGGCAGGCAGGAGCAGGAATTGTTGCCGATAGTAAACCAGAACTTGAGTTTAAAGAAATAAATAACAAATCAGCTGTTTTGTTAAACGCATTAAAATTTGCAGAGGTGATTGATGAAAATATTAGTGATTGATAACTATGATTCATTTACTTACAATCTTGTACAATTAATTGGAAATTTTGTTGACGACATTATTGTAAAAAGGAATGATGTAATTTCACTGGATGAAATCAATTCAATTCATCCAGATAAAATTGCAATTTCGCCGGGTCCGGGTAGACCGGAGGATTCCGGTATTTCACTCGATGTTATTAAACACTTTGGGAATAATATTCCTATACTTGGAGTATGTCTTGGTCATCAGGCAATTGCAAATGTTTTTGGCGGAAATGTTATAAATGCCCCATATTTAATGCACGGGAAGGCATCTGAAATAATGCATGATGGAAAAACAATCTACAAAAATGTTCCGCAAAACTTTTCTGCTGGAAGATATCATTCGCTGATTGTTGATCGAAACACGCTCCCAAATGTTTTAGAAATCTCAGCAGAGACAGAGGATGGAATAATTATGGGAATTCGCCACAAAGAATTTCCGATTGAAGGAATTCAATTTCATCCCGAATCAATAATGACACTTGAAGGAAAAGACATAATTAAAAACTGGATTAAACTATGAAAGAATATTTAGAAAAAATTATTGCCGGAAATAATCTCACATTTGATGAAGCGTATAAGGTAATGTATTCTGTAATGAGTGGAAATGAAAACAACTCTAGAATAGCATCCCTGTTAACTGCACTTAAAATGAAAAAAGAAACATCAGAAGAAGTTGCGGGATTTGTAAAAGCAATGCGGGAAAAAATGATTTCCATAAAATGTGATGATGAAAAACTAATTGATGTTTGCGGAACCGGCGGCGATGGTTCCGGCTCATTTAATATTTCAACTGCTGTTGCTTTTGTTGTTGCAGGCGCAGGAGTAAAAGTGGCAAAGCACGGTAACCGCTCTATCTCAAGTAAAAGTGGAAGTTCCGATGTTTTGCATGAGCTTGGTGTTCATGTTCAACTTTCTCCGGAACTTTCGGAAATAGCTTTAAATGAAATTGGAATTGCCTTTTTATTTGCACCTCTTTATCATCCTGCGATGAAGCATGTTGCACCAATTCGAAAAGAACTTGAGTTTCGATCAATATTTAATATACTTGGACCACTTACAAATCCTGCAAAAGCAAAACGACAATTGATTGGGACATTTAACGATGAGACATCAAGATTAATGGCTGATGCTGTTAAATATCTTGAAATGAAAAATGTTTGTTTTGTTTGCACAAATAATTCGCTCGATGAAATCAGTTTAACTCATCCTGCAAAAGTAATTGACGTAACGGGTTCAACATCAATGCATTTCTATGAATTAACAAACGAGGAAATTGGATTTCCGAATATAGATTTAGAACAAATTAAAGGCGGCGGAGCAAAGGATAATGCTGAAATAATTTATAGAATATTTTCAAGCAAAGAAAATTCTGCTGGCTACTTTGTCGTTCTCGCAAACGCTGCACTGGCATTAAAAGTTGCCGGTGTTTCAAACGATTTGAGAGAATGCATCGAAATTGCTGAAGAATCAATTCAATCCGGAAAAACACTTGACAAACTCAATGCATTAAAAGAGTTTGGAGAAAA
>PFVB01000043.1 GCA_002790395.1 Ignavibacteriales bacterium CG_4_9_14_3_um_filter_34_10
ATTTATCCAGATACTGATTAATTCCAATATCAAGATTTCCATCCTTATTAAAATCTCTTGTGTAAATGTTTTTTAACTCTCCGGGAATGTTCTTTAAAATTATTTTTTCCTTGTTGAAAAATAACTGTTCATCGGAATATGAACATCCAATTGAATGATACGGCTGAGTTTGTTCAAGATAAATTAAATCAGAAAAAGAATCATTATTGATATCACCGAAATTATAATATGAAATTGATTTTGGATACAAATTTCCAAGGGCAAATGAAATATCCGAAAAGGGCAAGTTTCTTTGATTTAGATACAGACTGTGTCCGACGGATTTGTTTAAAACAAAAATTTCAGGTAATGTGTCATTGTTAAGATGAATAAAAGCAGCCCCAATACTTTTTTCGTTTGTATGTCCTTCAATTTTGTAGGTGTAGTTAAACAAATTAAAGTAATTAAGCGTTTGCTCAGCAGAAAAATATAAATTTCCTTCTGCACTTGCTATTAATATTGTACTGTCAGCCGCAGTTATGAAAGAAGTGATATTTTTCTCAACTGGTATTTTGACACCAGCCGAATTTGCTTTTTTGTCTGCTGCAATTTCAGTAAAACCAAAATCGACAGGCGGACTGACAAGAATGTTTGATTGAATATCACTTATTCGAAAGGATTTATTTTTATAAATTAAAACTCTTCCATCTGAAGTCGCTGCGAGAAGATTTTTCTTTGCATCCCAGTAAATATTCATAATATCAAATTGATTTGAATTCTGTGTGTGAATTTTTTTGAATTTTTTTCCGTCAAATCGGAAAATTCCTTCTGCCCTTGTTCCCAATAAAACTCCAAGTTGCTTACCTTTGAGAAAACAAACAATATGATTTTTTATTGGAGTCTCAACTCTTTCCCATGAGTTATTTCTCAAGACGAGAAATCTTCCCCAGTCACCATAGACATAAGACTTTCCAAAGGCATAAATAACTCCCTTTGCTGGCATATCAGTTTTACCTGACAGTATAAAACTGTTTCCAACAAGGTGATAAATGTTTGACTCGTAATTTTTATTAACTGCAATTATAAGGAACTCATCTTCGTTTTGTGGAAATATTCTGAACTCTCGGTAATTTTCTTTGTTCGGGAAAATATACTTTTTCCATAAATTCCCCAGTCGATGAAAAAGTTCGCCGTTATAATTATCAATCCAAAAATCACTTCTTGAATTTGCTGAAATAAATCTTACTTGTTGATTTTTGACAGGTGATTGAATTTCCTGCCAAACGATTTTACTCTGGGCATTTAATGAAATATTTGATAAAAAATATGACGGAGTGCCTGCAAAAAAAATCAAAAATGCAGTTGCCTTGGAAAGCAACAGTGTTATACGAGAAAGCCACAAACTGAAATGTTTTTTTTGCAAATTCATATATTTAAGCTCTTTTTCGACTTTAATCTAATGGAATAATTATTGTTTTACAAGGGCAAAAAGAATTGGAGACAAAATTTAAGACATGATTCATTCATTCAGAATATGTCCAAATTGTGATTACTTCTGCAATACGAAAGAAGAGGATTTATTTTGTCCCGACTGTGGAAGTAATCTTTTAGATAAATGTCCAAATTGCGGAAAGGAAATTAATTACCCTTATGCAAAATTCTGTAAACATTGCGGTAAACCATATCCGGGCAGAATTGACAAAAACAAACACCAAAAATTTTAAGGAGCAATATGAAAAATTTAATTTTAATTATATTCTGCCTGTTCATTATTCAAACACAACTCATTTCACAATTTGTGTCGGTTAAAAATGGTGACTGGCGCGACCCATTAACTTGGTCAACCAATCCGAATGCAACTGCAATTCCTGATTCAAATTCTTCAGTTACAGTAAATCACTATGTGATTGTAAGCAGCACTGCTTATGTTTACTCAGAGTGCAAAGACTTAACAATTAATGAAGCCGGCGTAATTGATAACTATTCAAGCGCTTGGGTAAGTGGTGATTTAACCGTCAAAAACAATCTGACAAATAATGGAACAATCAATCCTGCTTATGATTTCTGGTTGTATATCGGTGGCGATTTTTACAACAATGGTGTTATAACAAAGCATTACATTTCCTCAAAACAATGGCTCTATTTGATGGGAAATATTTATAACACCGGTTCATTCCATTTTTCAAACACAACCATCTCAAAATTTCTTTATAAAAACAGTTCCGTCCCGCATGAGCATATAATAAGATCATTGAATGACAGCACAATTTATTTGGGCGATGTTTCTTTGCAGGATAGTATGGGAATAATTTTAATCGATAGTCTTGCAATGCTAAACGGAAAAATAAACCTAAATGGCAGCAGAATTGTATTACCTAAAAATAATATTTACCCGAATGAATTGGTTTTCGATGGTCTGACTGTTTATGACGGAAATATTGAAGCAAATGGTAATACTATTCGAACTAAACCGGGAACATGGGGCTATTTGCATTATATCTATAATTTAGTCAACAGAACAAAAGTAATTGATGCAGATTTGATTGGTGATTTTCTGATTGGCGGGGATGGCCCATTAACATCAGGGGGAAGTAATTTATATTTTGTCGGAGAAAACAGGTTTAATGGCAGAATGGCTGATTGGTATTCGGGTAATATTTGGTCAATGGGAGACAGAATGATTATAGTCGACGGTACATTTGAAAATTACGGACAAATATATGACGCAAATGCACCTTCTGGAAAGGGGCTTTACATTCAGCAAAACAATAACAGTATATTTACTAATTATGGTGAGATAAAAAACAAAGGATTATATTTTTCAGGGAATTGTAATTTTATTCCAAATGACACTCTTTTTGTTGACGAATTCAAAGCCACTGATTCCAATACTGTAACAACAATATCCGGCAATCTTTTGTTTGGCAAATCTGCGGGAACAACAGTTGATTTTAATGGTGGCAGGTTGGTTTTAGCAACAGAAAGTAATTTCGATGTTCCAATAAGTGTTTTGAAAACGTTAAAAAACATTCGAGTTGAAGGAAACAACTCTTCAGTCAGTTGTGTTATCAGTGCCGAAGGAAAAGCAGAACTTTCAAATGTAAAAATTAAATTTATAGAATATCTGGGTTACAATAATTATACACACAAAATGTCTGGAAACATTGAAATTCTTTCGGATGGATTATTTGCACCCTACTGGAGCCATTATCCAGTTGTTGAAATAAATGGAAATGTTAAAAATTATGGAAAGATAGAAAACAATTCTTCGGGAGATCTTTTATTATATGTTACCAGAGATATTCTACATGATGGGGTTGAATGGACAAATAAAGAAACTTACTTAACAGGTTCGACAGACCAAAATATTATCATGCCTAATGATTTGCATATTGTTGGAAAGTTTATCTTCGATGCAATGAAGGACGGCTCAGTATATCAATGGCAGCGTGATGGAATTGACATTCCTAATCAAACCACTAAAGAGTTGATTTTCCCCAACGGTATCTCGCAAGCAAATTATGGCACTTATGTCTGCTTGGTTGATGGAAATCCATCGAGAAATTTTGTTGTCGGAAATATAAACACAGAAACACTTGAGATTTTTGATGTTGCAATAAATGTTTTGAATCAAAATCAGGCACAAATCTCGTGGAAGACAACAATTGAGGCAAATGGATTTGTTTTCTATGCTGAAAATGATACAACAGATGGTTTCCCTTATGAAGCAATGGAACCCGAACAATTAGTAAAGAATCATGAATTGCTTCTCGACTCATTGCATTCGGGTTCCACTTATTATTTTATAATTGACCAGATGGACAAAGATTGGAATAATGTCAGATCGAAAACATATAGTTTTGTTGCGGGGGCTGTTTCTGTTGAGCAAGAAAACATTCCGATTGAAATTTCATTATCTCAAAATTATCCCAATCCGTTTAATCCCTCCACGAATATAAAATATTCTATTCCTGTTAAAGGTTTTGTCAGTCTAAAAATTTTCGATATTCAGGGAAGATTGATTGCAACTTTGGTGAATGAACAAAAATCCGCTGGTACATATAATTATGAATTTAATAGCAGTGATTATCAGTTATCAACCGGAATTTATTTCTACAAACTTCAATGTGGAGATTTTTCCAAAACAAATAAAATGTTATTAATAAAATAAAAAGGAGAAAAAATGAACCCCATTAAATTGTTACTTGTTACACTATTGATTTTTGCGTCAATAATAACAGCTCAGGATTATAATAAACTAAAAGTAATCATGATTGGTATTGGTGATAAAAATCCTACTCTCGACCAAGGAATATATTCACATGCTAAATTCTATTATACGCCGGAACTTAAATCTCAAGCCGAATTGAGTACGAATGAAAAAGCCGCTCTTTCATTTTTAGGCGGCACCAAATCTTCACGGGAAATATTTAAAGGTGAGCCAAAAATTCTTGCTGACTGGTGGGACGAAACGGATTTACGTGGGCATGCAATACTGTTCGATAAAAACGGTACCGGATTTTGGCAGGGATGGGTGGATAGGCGTGATGATATTTTGGACAGCCGCGGGTTTGGGGATGAAAAAGTTTTAGAAGATGCATTGGAAGCTATTTTTGAAGATGACGAAACTGCAGATTTTGACGATGACAAAGAATTTGAGATTGACGAGAATGATAATCTTATAGAAAGAAAAATGGCGGATTTTCAAGTAGTTGGAAAAGATGGAACTCCTGTATCTACAAAAGCGTTAATAGAAACAGGAAATCCAACTTTGCTGGTCTTTTTTGCAATTCCGGTCGATATTGATATAAATGCACTGGCAAAAGAGGAAAAACGCAGCGAAAGTTTTTTTGGATCTTTAACACAAACAGCAACAGGTTTTGAGTATATCAAACTGTTTGAAAAAGTTGAAACTATATTTGATTAATAGACAGGAAGCAGAGGGCTCTTCCATTTTATAAACCCGGTTTTGCCGGGTTTTTATTTTATCAAAATTGATTCAATATTTTCATTTAAAGAATAACTTGCTTTGTAGCGGGGGCAGTCCGTCGGTTGACGGATTGAACCTACAACCTAATATTATTTTTAAAATAGAAAAGCCGGACTTTACCGGCTTGCTTTGTAGCGGGGGCAGTCCGTCGGTTGACGGATTGAACCTACAACCTGATATTATCTTTAAAATAGAAAAGCCGGACTTTACCGGCTTGCTTTGTAGCGGGGGCAGGACTTGAACCTACAACCTTCGGGTTATGAGCCCGACGAGCTACCAATTGCTCCACCCCGCGATATATTCAAAATTTCTGATCAAAATATACCGATATATGTTTTTAATGTCAAACCTGCTGTTTTCATTCGACTTTGTTTAATATATTTTAATAAGAAAGATTTATTTTTGAGAGAACTATGCTAATATCACTACATGTAAAAAATTATGCCCTTATCGAAAATGTCGACGTCGAATTTGGGAAAGGATTGAACATAATCACAGGAGAAACCGGGGCCGGAAAATCAATCTTAATTGGAGCTTTGGGTTTATTGCTTGGTGAGCGTGCCTCAAATCAATCCGTCAGAAAGGATTCAAAAAAAGCAGTGGTCGAAGGCATTTTTAATGTTCGGGAGAACAAAAAAATCAAAAATTTATTAGATGAAAACCAAATTGATTTTTATGACAATATGATTATCCGACGCGAAATTTCTTTGCAGGGAAATAATAGAAACTTTATAAACGACACTCCTGTTTCGCTGAATGTAATTCAGGAAGTCGGAAATCAGCTTGTTGATTTGCACGGACAGCATGATCATCAATTGCTGTTGAAATCTTCCAATCACATTGATTTTGTTGATAATTATCATGGTAATGAGAAACTGCTTGCGGATTATTTTTCACATTATACGACAATAAAAAATTTAATTTCGGAAATTGATACTCTCAGAAAAAAGGAAGCCGAACTTAAAGAGAAAAAGGAAATCTATGAGTTTCAACTAAAAGAAATTGAGACTGTTAATCCTCTTCTTAGTGAAGATGAGGAAATTAAAAGCCAACTTTTGATTTTAGAAAATTCGGAAAAGCTAGTAGAGCTTTGTACTGGGATATTTAATCAACTTTACGAAAAAGAAAATTCAGTTTATGATGAAATTGGTATCGTCGAAAGAAAATTCATTGAGCTTGAAAAAATTGACCCTGCTTTCACTGATAAACTGAGCGAATTAAAAAACATTTCAGCATCATTAAACGACATTGCAGAATTTGTAAGAGATTACCAGAATAAAATTGATATTGAACTTACTGAAGTGGAAAACCTTCGTGAAAGACTTTCTGCCATTAGCATGATAAAGAAACGTTATGGAGGGTCAATTGAAAGTGTTTTGATATTGAAAGAAAAGCTTGCGGCTGAAATTGAGCTTATGGAAAATTTTGATTCAAGGCTAATTGAATTGAACAAGGAATTGGAGAATGAAAGAATTTCTGCAGGAAAAATTGCAAAAGAATTATCAAAACTCAGGAAAGATTCAACAAAAAAAATTCAAGGTGAAGTGGAAAAAAATCTTTCAGAGTTAGGTATTTCCAACTCAAAGTTCGTTGTAAAAATTTCATCAGTTGGTAACGATAATTCGAACAAAGACTTTGTGCTTGTCGATTCAAAGCCAATAAAATGTTTTTCAAACGGAATAGATTCAATTGAGTTTTTTATCTCCACTAATTTAGGAGAAGATGTAAAACCACTTTCAAAAGTTGCATCTGGAGGTGAAATATCACGTGTGATGCTCGCATTAAAAACCGTTTTGGCAAATAATGATAAACTTCCCGTTTTAATTTTTGATGAAATCGATGTCGGAGTGAGTGGCAGAATTGCTCAGAAAGTTGGCAAGGCACTTCAATCACTTGCAGAGAGTCATCAAATTATTACAATCACGCACTTACCTCAAATTGCCGCATTATCTGATCATCATTTTGTTGTTGAAAAAAGCAATGTCGAATCAAGAATAGTAAGTTTTATTAAGAGATTGAATGATGAAGAAAAAGTTGTTGAGGTTGCAAAACTAATCAGCGGCGAGGAATTAACAACATCAAGTATTAATAGTGCGAAAGAATTAATGAATGACAAATAAAAAAACCCGGATCTATATTGAGCCGGGTTTTATGCTATAAAACAAAAATTAATTATTTACAAAGATCGATTGTTTCATCAAGTTCAACTTCCACAAAGTTTACAGTCTGATTGACTTCGTATGTTGTTTCATACCACTTTCCATCGTAGTAAACACGGAAGCTGTATGATCCAAACCTTAGACAATCAACTTTCATGTAACCATCTTTCAAAGTTCCAAGATATTGCCATCTTCCATCTTTCAGAATTTCGATATCGATTGTTCCCTGTGTCAATCTATTTCCTGAATTCTTGCAAACAGCTTCAACATTTACTTCAACAGGCTGTCCATCGCAAGGGCATTCGAGACTTATTTCCATTGCAGGTCCGTTACATAAATCGTCAATGAAAACGGTCTTAATAAATCTTCCACCCCATGATGGTGGATAGTCATACAAATCAACTTCTGCCTGAACACCTTGCGGTGCATTCAAAAGTGTGAGTTCGCCGGAACCATCACCAAGATAAATCCAGCCTTCTTTCCAATAAGTCCTTGTCCCGTCAGCATTTTTTCTGTATAAAGTTTCATAAAGCCAAGTATAACAGGAAGAAGCAGTTACTGTAAAAGTTCTTCCATAGGTGCAGTAATTCCCATAGAACCAATCAAGATTGTAATAAGAAAGATGTTTGATGTCATTCTTTACAACCCGAAGTTTTGTTCCGCCTTTTGTTTTTGCAGCAGAAATAGTATAGTCACCTTCTTTTTTCCATGTTCCGTTTACTTCATCATAGCTCCACATCGGAATTTTATCTCCGACTTTCACTTTCTGACCTGTTTCCGGATTAAAAACTTCATTTGGAACATCGAAAGCAACTGAAACATTTCCGCCTTCAAACTGCTCTACCCGGTTTCCGCCAACTGTAAGATTTACAGCTGTAAATCCGGCACTTGTAAAATTACCAACTCCCCTTGTATTTGTATTAACTGTTAATCCACCCGGAAAAGTTTTTAATGCCTGTTCTTCAGTCGGATTGAAGTATGTTACTCTTGCATTAACATTTCCTGTGAGTTTATTACCACTTGCGTCTTTTAAAATTGTTCCCTGAGGCACTGTTAAAGTTGCACCATTCTGTGTTGGATTACCTTCGTTTGTGGCAACTGTAATTGACTGTGAAGTACCAGTGCTTGTATTTGTAGATGAAACATTGTTTTTAGCATTTGTCTCCACACCTGTTGGTTGCTGAGATGCTGAAACATTTGTCATATTAATTGTAAAATAATTTGCACCTGATTTAGTAATTCCAACCAACTGGCTTGTTGGAATATAATTAGTGCTGTTGGCGATTACTAAAACATTAACTGGATTTTGAGCATCCGGAATTTTTGCATCATTTACTGCAAAGAATACAACTCCTTCGTTTGTGCTGGTTTCTGTCAATGTTTTATTGTTTACCGTAATAACATCAGCAGCGTTTGGTCCGCCAAATTTTACGTCAATCTTATCAAGAATTTGCTGACCTGTTTTTGCATCTGCAAATTCAACACGGATTGTTGTTGTTCTTGGAATGTTTTTAATCCTGACTTCAATACCGTCAACCGGATTTTTGATATCGCAGCTACTTACAAGAAAAGTAAATGTAAGTATAAAACTTGCGAATAAAGATAATAATGTTTTCATATTTTTCATTTTATATTCTCCTTTCTCTAAAACTCATAAGTGAAGCCAAGTGTAACAACAGGCCACCATTTAAACCAATTTAAGTTGCTTTCCAATTGTTTTTCCTGATCCGGTGCTGCAGAAGGTTCAAGCAAACCATTTGCGCTTAAATCTGTTTTGGGTGCACCTTGATAGGCAGAACCGATATCAACTGTGAATGCCAATCCCGAAGGACCATCCAATGGATTTCCAAAACCAATACCGATATAAGGTGAAAACTTTTGGAATGAAATATCAATATTTAATTTCCCAAGTTTATCGGGAGTATATTCATCCCCTCCGACAAAATACGTTTTAGTTGGGGCAGCTTTTGCACTGACTTTATTCAAGTTAATTAATGCACCGCCTGTCAACCTGAAAAATGTCCCGCCGAATAAATACCAATCAGCAAGCACTGATATACTGGATAGTTTTAAGTCTGCAGAAAACGAATAGTCATCAGTTGTATTTTTGTCTCCTTCATAACTATAGTTAAAAAATGAAACTCCGCCGCGGACATTTAAATCGGTATTCAACGAAGTTATTCCCTCGAATGTAAGTCCGAGTGTTCCTACTTTTGCAGAAATGCCAAAATCCTGTGCTGAAAGTTGACTTGATATTAGGAACATCACTGTTGAGATAATCGTAATGATTTTGACTCTCATTTGGTCCTCCACCTCTTGTTTTGTTTTTATATATCTTTGCTAAAGATAAAATGATTTCATGTGCAAAATAAGCCGACTTTTTTCTAAAAGCAATGCTTTTTTTTACATAATGACGTAAAACACAATTGGCTGTAAGGTGATGAAGAAAATTTCAATTTACATACATATTCCTTTTTGCAGACATAAATGCATTTACTGTGATTTTTATTCAATAATTACAGATGAAAGCATCAACGAATATATTGCTGCGCTTTGTCAGGAAATTGAATATTATTCGGTTCAGAATAATTATGAGGTTGAGACAATATATTTTGGCGGCGGAACTCCTTCTCTGCTTTCTGCAAATCAGATTGAAAACATATTAAATCATATCAGAAAAAACTTTTATGTTCAACCAAATGCAGAAACTACTATTGAGACAAACCCGGGAACGGTTGATTTACAAAAGCTGATTGATTTCAGACAAATAGAAATTAACCGAATCAGCATTGGTGTTCAGACTTTCGATGAAAATGAATTGAAATTTTTAACACGAATCCACGACAAAAATTCTGCGGTTGAAACTGTTTTGAATGCAGAAAAAGCAGGATTTGCAAATATTAATCTTGATTTGATATTTAATCTTCCCGGGCAGACAAAAAATATTTGGAAACAAAATTTGGAGAAGGCAATTGAATTACCGATAACTCACATTTCAACTTACAGTTTAATTTTAGAACGCGGAACAATTTTGAACAAGATGGTTCTCGATGGAAAAGTTGTTTTGCAGGATGATGATTATGATGCAGATTTATATGAATATACAATTGACTTTTTAACAAAGAAAGGGTTTATTCAGTACGAGGTTTCAAATTTTTGCAAATCCGGTTTTGAATGCTTGCACAATCTTAATTACTGGCAGCATAAAAACTATTTGGGATTCGGAACTTCTTCTCATTCATTTTTGGACAACAAAAGATGGTGGAATTACTCAAGTCTGAAAATGTATATTGAAAATATTAAAAGAAAAAAAACTGCCGTCCGGAGTTTTGAAATATTAAACATAAACGAACTGGAGCAAGAATACATTATGCTTGCTATGAGAAGCAAAGGTATAAACATTAAAGAGTTTATCAATAAATTTGGAGAGGATTTTTTTATTCGTAATAAAAACCATCTTGATGAAATCGTTTCTAAAGGATATTTGATACAAACCGACGAGTTTTTCAGACTTACTCAGAAAGGCTTTTTAGTTTGTGATGAAATTTTAATTAATCTAAAATAGTTGGGGAAATAAATCATTATGAAAGATAATATTGCAATTCTTGGCTGCGGAAATATTGGCTCTGCCATTGCAAACGGTTTGGTAAAATCAAAAATGTATTCAGCTAAAAATATTTTTTTATCAAAGCGGGACATTAATTCACTAAAGCATTTTAAGGAAAAAGGATTTAATACTGTTCCAAACAAGCTAGCAATTGAAAAATGCAGCGTATTGATTATTGCTGTAACACCGCAGCAAATTGACAATTTGATTGAAGAAATAAAAAGTCTCGTTGATGCAGATAAACATATTATTCTTTCTGTTGTATCCGGAGTTTCAATTAAACAAATCAAAGCCAAATTTGGGATCAATCTTCCGGTTGTTCGGGTTATGCCAAATACCGCAATTGCAATTCAGGAATCGATGACGTGCATAAGTGCGGATGATAAAGACAAAAACACGTTGAAGATTGCCGAGGATATTTTTAATAAACTCGGTAAAACAGTAATAATCAAAGAAGATTTGATGGTACCTGCAACAGCGTTATGTGCATGTGGTGTTGCGTTTTTTCTGCGTGCTGTCCGTGCTGCTTCGCAGGGCGGAATTGAAATTGGATTTCATGCAAAGGATGCTTTGTTTATGGCAGCACAAACTGCTAAAGGTGCTGCAAGTTTACTTCTGCAAAACAACGCACACCCCGAAAGTGAAGTTGATAAAGTAACAACGCCAAAAGGAGTAACGATCACCGGATTGAATCAAATGGAACATTCCGGATTCAGCTCGGCATTAATTAAAGGAATTGTAACTTCTGCAGAGAAAGCAGAAAATTTATATTCGGCAAAGGATTAATTTATGTCAAAAACTATTTTGCTTTTTTTTGTAATTGCTCTGAATACTGTGTCCTCTCAAAATTATAAGAAGGTGGAAATCTTTTTTAATTCTCCGGATGAACTCAGATTTCTTTCAAATGAACTTGATCATGTTTCAAAAAATTCGGGCAATTCTGTTACAGCATTTTTGTCTGATGAAGAACTGAAGCAAACAGAGGCAAATGGATTCCGCACAAAAACACTGATTGATGACTGGCACAAATATTACGACGAAGTAATTATTCCAAGGAACAGGGAGTTTGAAAAAAAATCTGTATCAATGCTGCGAAAAACAAATTTGGTGAATTTTGATTATGGAACGATGGGCGGCTATTATAAACTGAACGAAGTTTATGCACGGCTTGATAAAATGTTTCAGCTCTATCCAAATTTAATTACCGCAAAGCAGAGCATTAGACTTACAAATGAAAACAGAGAAATTTATTTTGTTAAAATATCTGACAATCCTAATGTTGATGAAAACGAAGCTGAAGTTTTGTACACGGCTCTTCATCATGCACGTGAACCCGAAAGCATGATGCAGATGATTTATTTTATGTGGTATCTGCTTGAAAATTACGATAAAGATTCACAGGTAAAATATCTTGTTGATAATCGCGAGATTTATTTCATCCCTGTAGTTAATCCTGATGGATATTATTACAATGCAACTACAAATTCTTCCGGTGGCGGAATGTGGAGAAAAAACCGAAGAGATAATGGCGATGGAACTTTTGGTGTTGACTTGAACAGAAACTACGGACCGATGGAATATTGGAATTCTCCTAACGGAGGCTCAAGTACTTCTCCAAACAGCGATACTTATCGGGGAGTTGCACCATTTTCAGAACCGGAGACAGATGCAATCAGAGAATTTTTATCTCAGCACGATATTAGTAATTGTTTGAACTATCATACATTTTCAAATTTATTGATTTATCCTTATGGTGCTTTGGGAAAAGAAACTTCGGATTCGCTTATCTATCGTGATTTCGCTAAAGACATGACACAATTCAATAATTATGTTTATGGAACTGATGATCAAACGGTTGGATATACAACACGCGGAAACAGCGACGATTATTTTTATGACGGAGATACAGTTGCAAACGGGAAAATTTTTGCAATGACTCCTGAAGTTGGCAACGGGTCTGATGGATTTTGGCCCGAACAAAGCAGAATTATTCCGCTTGCTGAAGAGAATGTTTTCCCTAATTTGTATTGGCTTTGGATTGCTGATGGTTATGCAAACGTTTCAAAAATTTCTTATTCAAAAGACTTGTTCAGTCAGGATGACACGGTTTATGTTTCTCTGAAATTAAAACACAAGGGACTTGGTTCCCTTGGAAATTTTGATGTGTTGCTTGAATCCGCCGAAAACGGAATTGAAATATTAAACAATAAAATCAGTATTGAAAAGATGTCTTCACAAGAGGAAATTTCTTTTGACAGTGTTTTTTCAATTAAAATTCTCTCTTCTGTTTTGAATGGAACTAAAATAAAATTCAAAGTACTTGTTGTTTCTTTTGGGGTTGAAATCAGCAAACAGGAATACAGTTTTATTGTCGGGTCGCCAAATTATGTTTTTGTTGACAAAGTTGATTTTGCCGATACACTTTGGAGTGCGACTAATCAAGGCTGGAAATTATCTCCCAATGATTTTTATTCATCTGAATATTCATTTACAGATAGTCCTGCCGGCTATTATTCTCCTGATTTTCAAAATGAACTTTCACTAAACAATCCGATTGATTTAACTGATATTCAGGAACCGGTTCTTTCTTTTTATACAAAATTCGATATTGAAAAAAACTGGGATTATGGACAGGTGTTAATTAGCTCGGATAATGGAATTAGTTGGAAAGAAGTTGGCGGTGATTTGTCATCAATTGGAAGCGGAGATTTTCAACCATTTGACGAACCTGTTTATGATGGAAAAGTTTCCGACTGGACAAAAGAAGAAATTGATTTGTCTGCATTTTCAGGAGAAAACATTGTGATAAAATTTGTTCTTACATCTGACTCATATATTGAATTTGACGGCTGGTATATAGATGATATCAGCATTTACTCTTATTTGATTTCGGATGCTGAAAATGTAAATTCCACTGTCACATCATTTATGCTTTCACAGAATTATCCGAATCCGTTTAATCCGAGCACGACGATAAGATATTCAGTTCCGTCAAACGTGAAACGTGAAATGTCAAACGTGAAAATAATTGTTTACGATATTTTGGGAAATGAGGTAACAACTTTAG
>PFVB01000138.1 GCA_002790395.1 Ignavibacteriales bacterium CG_4_9_14_3_um_filter_34_10
CATGCCGGTGAAAGAACTTTGAACAAATTAATGAAAACTTACGGTGGATTTGAAGGCAATGCACAGACTCTGCGTTTGCTTACAGAAATTTTTTACACCACAGAAAACGGCAGGCGCGGAATGAATCCAAGCCGGGCATTTCTTGATTCAATTCTGAAATACAAAGCTTTTTTCTCTCAGTTTGAAAATCCAAAGCATCATTTTCTTTATGACTATCAGCAGGAATATTTGAATTTTATTTTCGGCGGAAAGAAAATTCCGAATGAACTTCTTAAGCCCGAAAACATTAACGGATTTAAAAGTATTGAATGTCAGATAATGGACTGGGCTGATGATTCAGCTTATGCAACAAATGATATTGTTGACAGCATTTCAGGAAGTTTTATCACAATCATGAAACTTGAGCGATGGCTTGAAAAAAATGATGATTCTCTTTCACAAAATCAGAAAGATATTGTTGAAGAAATAATCACATGGATAAGGAGAAGAGAATTCAAACCGAAATTTGGCTCGGAAATCGGAAGACTGATTGAATCGTGTAAAATTGTTGAAAGAAAAACGTTCATGGACGAATTAACTGAACGATATAAATATCAACTTGTTGTAGGCAATGAAGCTCTCGAAAGAGTTGAGCTTTATAAAAAAATTGCGGTTGAACTTGTCTTTCAGTCATCACAGTTACATCAAATGGAATTTAAAGGTGATTTAATGATTCAGGCAATTTTTAAAACGCTTGAAGATAATTATATCACTGATTTGAAAGAGATGAATTTACTTCTTGAATTCACCGACAAAATTATCAGGAACGAAAAAGACATCAATAAAAGAGCACGACTTGTATGTGATTTAATTTCAGGAATGACAGATTCATTTGCGATGACAAATTACAAGCGTTTGTTCGACCCCGATTACAGTTCAATAAAGGATTATATTTAATGGCAGTACCGAAAAAAATAAAACTCATGAAAGATGAATTGCTCATTGTTTGGAGTAATGGCAAAGAAAATTATTTCCCGTTGAAATTTCTGCGTGATGAATCTCCTGACGCAACAAACAAAGGTGAAACCATTTTATGGAAACATTATCCTGCAACTGAAAAGCAAAGCGAAGTCAACCGTCCCGGCAAATACGAAGTCGAAAAAATTGTTCCTATCGGAAATTACGGAATTCAAATCACATGGAAAGACGGATATGATTACGGGATTTATTCATGGGACTTGTTTGAAAAGTGGGCTGACTTTTTAGAGATAAAACGCTCGCTTCGGGAATTTGACAAAAACAGTTCTGAGCAAGAGAATTAATTTCTGTTAATCACGCCAAAGATTTCAGAGCAGATTTTAATTCTGTATATTCAAACTGAAATCCGTTTTCAACTGTTCTTTTGGGAATTATTTTAGCGCCTTTGGTTAATGCTTCGGCAGCTTCGCCCAAAACAATTTTTAATGCAAATTCCGGAACGGTAAATACTGACGGTCTCGACATTACATTCCCGAGTGTTTTGCTGAACTCTTTCATTGTTGTTATGCCCGGAGAAACTGCATTATATGCGCCAATATATTTTTCGTTAGTGGCTGCGGCAACAAAAAGGTTTGCCAAATCATCAATATGAATCCACGGAAACCATTGTTTTCCCGAACCGATTGAACCGCCAATAGAATATTTGTACAAAGGAATCAGACGAACCAAAGCTCCGCCATCTTTGGATAAAGCTATTCCAATCCGAATGCGGACTTCTCTGATATTTTCTTCTGCAAATTTTTTGACTTCATTTTCCCAGGCTGAAGTAACTTCGGCAAGAAAATCATTTCCAGACTGTGAATATTCATCGCAAACGTTTTCGACTTTATTATCATAAAATCCAACAGCAGAAGCAGAGACAACGGATTTTGGTTTGTTTTTGAGTTTCGATATAATTTGAAATAAAGCTGCAGTTGTTTTTACTCTGCTGTCAATGATTTTTTTCTTCTGCCCGTCGCTCCATCTTTTTAACATTACATTTTCGCCAGCAAGATGAATTATCGAATCAAGATTTTCCAGTTGCCCAGTGTCAGAAATTATTTCACTGACTGAATATGGATTCCATTTTATGGTTTTTACATTGCCGGAAAATATCTCTTTGGCTTTTTCTATTGAACGTGACAGAATAATAATTTCATTTTCATTGCCGGTCAGTTTTTCGACTATTTTCTTCCCGATTAATCCTGTTGCACCGGTGATTGCTATTTTCATTTATTCTCCTGATTGTTTACCTGATAAAATAATTTTCTGCTAAATTAGTTCCAAACAGAAATTAAATTATATAATTTGCAGATAAAAAGAATAAGTTTTGGGAAGAATGAAAACAGTATATAAATATTTTATTTCGCTAGTCATCCTGCAATTATTCTCTGCAGGTTTTTTGTTCCCGCAAGTGTTTTCTCTGAAGGGAACAATTGCGTCTGCCAAAAGCGGCGAAGCACTTAGTTTTGCTAATGTGCGTGTCCTTGAAACAACAACAGGCACTGCAGCAAATATCGAAGGTGTTTTTGAACTGAAACTTCAGAAAGGTAATTATAAAATTATTGCTTCGTTCATTGGATACAAGTCTGATACGATAAAAATTGCTCTAAACCGCAACATGAATATAAATATCAAACTTTCTCCTGTTGAATTGAAACTCAAAGAAATCACCGTGCTGCCAAAAAAAAATCGAGCAATAAAAATTATTCGCAAAGCAATCGAAAGAAAAAATGAGCGAGAGAAACTAATCAAAGACTATTCGTTTTCTGCATACACAAAAGGGTTAATTAAAACCACACGTGATATTACAACAGGGGACAACTCAATTAATCTTGATATCGGAAAAATGGACACGGCACAACTGAAAATTTCCGGATTGCTTGAAAACCAAAGCCGCGGATATTTTTTGAAACCCAAATTCTACAAAGAAGAAATTATTGCACGGAAACAATCTGCCAATTTTCCGCCGACGATTAATGTATTGACCGGCGGACGTGTCATACAAAATTTTTATACCGATGATATTCAATTTTTCGGCAGAGAGCTTTCAAGCCCGATTAGCAGCAATGCTCTCAACTTTTATTATTTCAATCTCGAAGATTCTCTTGCGATGGATAATCAAAAAGTATATCAGATTTATTTTGAACCTGATGATAAAACTGATGCGGGTTTTTACGGAAAGATTTTTATAACCGATAAAAGTTACGATTTGATTAAACTTGATATCAATCTGAATTCTGCAGCAAATCCCGGAGGCTTTTTTTCAAAAGTGAATATCTATCAGCAGTTTCTTCCTTTTGCAAATAATATTTATATGCCTATTGACTATCGTCTGTTTGTCGAAGGAAATTTCTTTGGGTTGATAAAATTTGGCTTTGAACTCAATTCCATTATGCAGGATTATAATATTAATTCCGGCATTGCGGAAGATTATTTTGATATGGTTATATTGAAAGTATTGCCTGATGCAGATAAAAAAGATTCAACATTTTGGAATAATATTCAGACAATTCCAAATACTGACAACGAAATGAATGCATACAAACGAATTGACAGTTTGGAATCAATTCCGCGGACATTTGCAGATAATTTTTCGTTTTTTGCTTTCAGAAATTCCATTGATGATAACTGGTCAATGAGCGGGCCACTTTCTTTTTACAGTTTCAATCCTGTAGAAGGACATGGTGTTAATTTTTCGGTTTTTTATAATGATAAAACCGAAAAGCGTTTATCTTTCAATAATGATTTAAGTTATGGTTTTAATGATAAAAAATTCAAGTGGAATTTTGCTTCACGATATTTGTTTGGCGAATACCGCACAGTTAAAACATCGGTTAATGTTTTTGATAATTTAAAAATCCTTTTTCAGGATTCTGACGAGTATAATTCATTAACATCAACACTGACGGCTCTTTTTGGCCATTATGATTTCCGTAATTATTATTACTCAAAAGGATTCAGTCTGAATATTTCCGGCGAGGTTTTCCCGATTCTTGAACTTGGCATTGGCTATTCGAATTCGACTGATAAAATCGCTGTGGTAAATTCTGAGTTTTCAATTTTCAACCGAAGAAAAAAGTTTGCTGTCAATCAGCCGATTTTTAACTCGACAATTCGCACGGCAACTTTTAATTGGCAGATTGATTTCAGGAATTTTATCGAAGACGGATATTTTCGCAGAAGAATTTCGCAAGGAAAATCTTCTGTTATTTTCAGCGGTGATTTTACGTTTAGTGATAAAAAATTATTATCAAGCGGGCTGGATTTTAACATCAATCAATTTAATATAAATTCGAATATCAATTCGTTTCGCTCAACTTCGTTTCAAATCAACATGAACTTTGTAAACAGCAACAAATCAATTCCTTTTCAAATGATGAATGCTCTGCCGGGAAATATTCAGTCCGTTGGAAAAGATTTTACATTCAGGACTTTGAAATATTCGGAGGTAGTCTCGGATCGTGTGGCTGCTATGGGTTTTCAATATAATTTCAATGATGAATTCTTTAAACTCCTGCAAGTTCCATTTCTGAAGGATAAGCAAATACTGTTGTCAATCCATTTTAATGCGGCTTTAACAGATATTTCAACGGACACCTATTTGTTAAATAAAAATTTGTTTCTGAAATCGCCGGTTGAATTTCATAAACCGTTTTATGAAATTGGTTTTGGAGTCGGACAAATGATGTTTCCACTAAAACTCGAGTTCACATGGAAACTTAACCATTTTGGGAAAAACAATTTTGTGTTCGGAATAAACTCATTTGTTTTTTAGAAAGGAAAGATATGTTGTTTAAAATTATTTTAATCATTCTTACAACTGCATTCATAAATTTAGCCCAAAGCTTTTCAATCAATAAAATTGAACCTCCAAACTGGTGGGTTGGAATGAAGCATAATAAAATTCAGCTCATGGTTTATGGAAACAAACTTGAAAATGTAAAAGCAAAATCTTTTTCCAAACATATAAAAATCAAAAAAATTCATCAGATTGAAAATTCATCATATCTGTTTGTTGATATAGAAATTTCAAACAGAGCAAAAGCCGGAGATAATATTATTCGGTTTTATAACGATGAAAAATTAGCGGATATAAACTTTCCGTTATTCTCCCGTGAAAAAAGCAAAAACCGTTTTCAGGGGTTTGACAATAAAGACGTGATTTATCTTCTCATGCCTGACAGGTTTGCAAATGGAGACACGACCAATGATTTTGTCGAAGGATATTATGACTCGCTACAAGTTATTCCATCGCAGGCACGGAAAGGCGGAGATATTGCTGGTATAATTTCAAAACTTGATTACATAAAAAATTTCGGCGCAACAGCAATCTGGATTACACCTTTGGTTGAAAACAATACATTCAGAAGTTATCATGGTTATTCAGCTACAAATCATTATAAAATTGATCCGCGTCTCGGCACAATAAATAATTACAAAACACTTGTCGATTCGGCTCATCAGCTTGGAATGAAAATTATAATGGATCATGTTGCGAATCATATTGCAATTGATCATGAGTGGATGAAAAATCTTCCGATGAAAAACTGGATCAATGGTTCTGTGCAAAATCATCTTCCGGCAAATCACAACAAGATGAGTTTTCTTGATATTCATTCTGACAGCATAACAATCAGAGAAATACAGGAAGGATGGTTTACCGGTTATATGCCTGACTTGAATCATGAGAATATTTTTCTCTCAACATATTTAATACAAAACACAATCTGGTGGATTGAAACTTCGGGCATTGATGGAATTCGCGAAGATACTTATCCATACTGCAATCAAAAATTTATGTCACTCTGGGCAAAAGAAATTATTGATGAATATCCGTCATTAAAAATTCTTGGTGAAATCTGGACAGGTGAAAGTGATTATCTTGCGGGATATCAGTCGGGTTCGCAATTTCCAAAATATGATTCGCATCTTGCAAACATTACTGATTTTGCTCTGCGTGATGCACTTGTTCATTTTCTGCAGGGAAGCGGAAGTCTTTATGAAATTTTTAATACTGTTTCAAAAGATTATTTGTTCGCCGATGCAAACAATCTTGTAACATTTGCAGATAATCATGATGTGGGAAGAGCAATGTTTTATGCCGATTCCAACGTTGCAAAATTCAAACTCGCATTTCATATTTTATTAACTACACGCGGAATTCCTCAGATATTTTACGGAACTGAAATCGGAATGATTCAAAATGAAGATCACGGAACATTGAGAAAGCCATTTCCCGGCGGATTCCCTGGCGACAAGCGAAATGCTTTTACAGTCACAGGAAGAAACGAATATGAAAATGACATTTTCAATTTTTTACAGAAGATTATTAAAATCAGGAATGACAATCCCGCTTTATCTGAAGGAAAGATAATTCACTTTTCCCCTGTAAATAATGTTTACATTTATTTTCGCCAATTAGGTGAAGATACGTTTATGAATATAATTAATGCAGGCAAAAACAGTTTTAAGCCGAACACTAATTACTACAGGCAGCTAAATGGAGTTAAGTTTGTTTATGATGAATTGAATGAGAGGCAATTATCAATTAACCAAATTCTTGTGGAAGGTGAAAGTTCAGTGATTTTTAAACTGATTAAATAGAAGAGACTTCAGAAAAATTATTCTGCTGTCATCTTGATCCGTCAGTTGACGGATGTCGAGGGATGATGTACAGGTATCACTGAAAGTTTATGATATTCTTGGAAGAGAAATAGCAACTTTAGTTGATGAACAAAAACCAGCCGGAAATTACGAAGTGAAATTTAATGTAGGACAAGCCTCCAACTTGTCGGGCGGTATTTATTTCTACCAACTAAAAGCCGGTGAGTTTTCTGAAACAAAGAAAATGATTTTGATAAAGTAAAAAACAAAACTTCCCGGACGAAACACGGGAAGTTTGCCTTAAAAACATAAAGATCTAACGCTAATATATTACCATGCATATGCTTCGGGAGCTTGATTTCCGGGTCCAGGCCATATTTTATCCAGTTTTAAAAGTGTTTCTTCATCCAGTTTAATTTCTAGTGCAACAACATTTTCTTTTAATTGCTGAATTGTTCTGGGTCCAATTATTGGAGAAGTAACAACAGGATTGTGTAAAACCCAAGCTAGTGCAACGTCCGCAGGCATAATTCCAATTTCCCTGCATAAATTTTCATATTGTTCCAACTGCGGTTTTAATTTTCCCACTGATTTCAATAAAGGCTCTCTGGTTCTTCTTCCTTCGTTTTTCTCTTCTAAAATACCGCACAATATTCCGCCACCGAGTGGACTCCACGGGATTAGCCCCATTCCAAAGGCTTTGCATGCAGGAACAACTTCAAGTTCGATGTGTCTGTTTCTCAGACTGTAAATACTTTGCTCAGAAACCAATCCAAGTAAATTTCTATGCCTTGCAATCGTATTTGCTTCAGCAATATTCCATGCAGCAAAATTACTGCTTCCAAAATATGTGATTTTTCCTTCTTGAATCAATTGTTCCATTGCCTGAAATATTTCTTCCCACGGCGTACTTCGGTCAATGTGATGCATCTGATAGAGATCGATATGATCAGTTTTTAATCGACGCAAACTATCTTCGCAAGCATGTTTGATGTGATATGCAGACAAACCTCTTTCATTTATTCCTTCTCCCATTTTTCCATACACTTTGGTCGCAAGAACAATATTTTCTCTTCTATTACCCTGTGCCAACCATTTACCAATCAGTTCTTCTGTATATCCAACTCCTTTTTCCCATCCGTAAACATTGGCTGTATCAAAGAAATTGATTCCGATATTTAATGCTTCATCCATAATTTCGAAACTTTCATTATCACTTGTATATGGTCCAAAATTCATTGTCCCCAGACAAAGGCAGCTGACCTTCAAACCGCTTCTTCCCAAATTTGTGTATTGCATAATTTCTCCGTTTATTTATTTGATAAACTTTTGCTGCAGTAATTTACAATAATTATTTTTGATATGTAATTTATCCAAATGGAGATTTATGTTAAAAATACTTTTTGTTTGTATGGGAAATATTTGCCGTTCACCTGCGGCAGAAGCAGTAATGAAATCATTCGTGAGAAGTGAAAAACTTGATGATAAAATATTTATTGATTCAGCAGGTACAATCGGCTATCACGAAGGACAAGAAGCTGATCCGCGTATGAAAGAGCACGCAAAAAAGAGAAATTATGAATTGACACATATTGCCCGTCAAATCCGGAAGATTGACTTTGATAATTTTGATTACATAATTACTATGGACGAAGAAAATTATTCAAATGTGATCTCGCTGACCAATGATCAGGAAAAAACCAAAAAGGTTTTTAAGATGACATCTTTCTGTCGTTACTATACCGCAACTGAAGTTCCCGATCCATATTATGGCGGTTTTGAAGGATTTGAATTTGTTATTGATCTGCTTGAAGATGCATGTTACGGATTATTAAAAAAGATTAAAAATGATCACCCTGAATTACAATGAATGAAGCCTTATCCAAAATTGAAAAAGTAATCGGACAAAAGATTATCTCGAGTTCATCTGGCGGCGGCGGATGCATTGCAGATTCATTTTTTATTCAGACCGATCAGGGAGGGAAATATTTTCTTAAAAATTATTCTATCAAAAATGTTTCGGTATGCGAAGCACATGGATTAATTGAATTGAGCAAAGCAAACAAAATTAAAATACCGAACGTAATTTGGTTTAATGAAAATATTCTATTGCTCGAGTATTTACCTACGGCAAGAAAAACATCCGACTTTTTTGAAACCTTCGGGTCACAGCTTGCCAAACTTCATAAAGTCACGTCAGAAAATTTTGGATTTTATGAAGATAATTTCATTGGCTCAAACGTGCAGAAAAATCTTCCGCAGTCCACCGACTGGATTGATTTTTATTGGAACAATAGAATTCTTTATCAACTAAATCTTGCTGATAAAAATGGTTATGCGGATAATGAGTTGACAACATTAATTTTAAGATTAGAAAAAGTATTGCCTTCAATTATTGTCGAAGAGCCGGCAAGTCTGATTCATGGTGATTTATGGTCGGGCAATTATCTTTGCGATGAACAATCGAGACCCGTAATTATTGATCCTGCAGTTTATTACGGTAATCGTGAAGCAGAATTTGCAATGACATTATTGTTTGGTGGTTTTGACGAAAAATTTTATTTGGCTTATAATGAAGTTTTCCCTTTGCAGAAAGATTGGAAATATAGAATTGACTTATATAAACTTTATCATGTTCTTAATCATTTGAATCTGTTCGGAATGGGTTATTATTCGCAAGTGATTTCTATATTAAAAAAGTATGTGCGATAGATCAATCTTTTAACATTTTAATGACTTGATAAACTAATCGTGCAGTTAATCCCCAAATAATTTCTTCATCAGTTTTATAAACCAAAACATTTCTTTTACTTGTAAAATATGAATCATTGTTTGAAAGGTTTTTGGGAATCAAACTTTCCTCTTTGGATTTTGAATTAAAGAAAGTGAATTGTGAATTTGTTATCACTGTAAATTTTTCCGGTTCATTATTTTCAAAAAAAGAAACCGGAACAAGAAATATTTTTTCAACTTCCGATTTATCAATATGACATTCACCAATCGAACTGATATCAACAATTCCCACACATGAATCCACAGTCATTCCCCGCGGACCAATTAATGTATCAAGTTTTCCAAGAATTTGAATTCTTTCTTGATTAACCCCGATTTCTTCAAAAGTTTCGCGCAGGATAGTTTCCTCAATACTTTTATCATTCTCTTCAATTTCTCCGCCGGGGAAACAAATCTCACCGCCCTGCCGAATATTTGTTGCTCGTTTCTCAAATAGAAAATTATACTCACCGTCTGCATTTACGAGTGGAATTAGAACCGCGGCATTAAAAAATTCTTCTTTGCCGAGTATGTTTTGTGCTACGGGAAATTTGCGAGTGAATTTCTGTAAATCTTTTTTAATCATTCTTTGTTAAAAATTTAGCTTGCATTTAGCACGCAAAATGTTGCAATTAGTATGTTTGAAATACCCAAGGACTCAATCAGTTTAGCAAGTATAAATTGTTCTCAAGATACTTTGAATACAATTGCTCTAGTGGGCGAATAAGATTATGAGCCTGAATGATTGAGTACGAACTCAATTCTTCTTTATGAAAAATACCGGAAAGAGAGTTGACAGCTTTTGTGATAATTTGAGGCAAATTGTTTTTATCAGTCAAAACTTCTGCCGGCAGCATACAGACAATATCGAACAGAGAATATTCGATTAATTTAATTAATTGATCATAACTCATGTTTTCAAAAGTTGTTTCCTCGGAGAATATATTTTTTCGCTTCCTGGATTCTAACTCGACTTTCATTCGTTCCGTAAGGATAAACAGGGCTGTGCTATTTGCTATTTTTAGTTCAATCATAATTTGTCTTAAATTCCGATTTTAATTTAATAAAAGATAAATCAAAAATCTTTTACATATTGTCGAACAAATATTTTTATCGTTTAGTGCCAAATAATATTTTTCGTTTTGAGTTTGAAACTGCTATTTTTGAAGCAATAAAAATCATCCAAAAGAATGAAACCAGAAATAAAAAATATTTTTTACCCAAAATCTGTTTGTATAGCCGGGGCTTCTTCAAAAGAAAGAAGTATTGGATATGAATTGCTAAAGTGCATTAAAAATTATGGTTTTAAAGGCTGCATTCTACCTGTGAATCCAAACTGCAACGAAATACTGGGATTCAAAACATACTCTTCGGTTCTTGAAATACCTTCGGAAATTGACCTTGGAATCATAGTTGTTCCTAAAAAGTTTATTGAGGCAACAATTGATCAATTCATTGAAAAAAAAGTTGGTGCGTTAATAATAATTACCGCAGGTTTTAAAGAAATAGGAAACGAAGGGAGAAAATTAGAATTTGAAATCAAAGATAAACTTTCTAAGAATAAAATATCTTTTGTAGGACCCAACTGCATGGGGGTTATCAATTCCGCTGAAGAAGTCAGACTCAATGCTACTTTTGTAGCCGAAAAACCGGAGTTTGGTAAGATTGCATTTCTTTCTCAAAGTGGAGCTTTGGGTGCTGCAGTTTTGAATTCACTCAGGCAAACAAACATCAGGTTTGCTCATTTTATCAGTGTTGGGAATAAAGCCGATTTAATTGAAAATGATTTTCTGGAATTCTGGGAAGAAGATGAATTGGTAAAAGTAATCACAATGTATCTTGAAAGTTTTGAAAATGGTTTTGAGTTTCTAAAACTTTTTATAGAAAACAAAATAACCAAACCTGTAATATTATTGAAAGCCGGCAGATCGGAAAGCGGAATAAAAGCTGCTTCTTCGCATACCGGTGCGATGAGCAGTAATGACGAAGTGATTGATAGTTTAATGAAGCAATTTGGGATTATTCGAGTTGATACAATAAATGAATTGTTCAATACCGCAAAGGGATTTGATTGTTTTCCAATGCCAAAGGGAAACAAGGTTGCTGTTGTTACAAATGCTGGTGGTCCTGCGATTTTAGCTGTTGACAAAATCGAAAACGAAGGACTGAATTTGGCAAAACTAAGCGAACTAACAAAAGCAAAATTAAAATTAATTGTTCATCCTGAAGGAAGCGTGAATAATCCCATTGATCTGCTTCCGGGTGGCAATGCAGAAATTTATAAAAATGTAATTGAAATTCTTTTAAGTGATGAAAATGTTGATTCAATAATTTCAATTTTTGTTGAGCCGGTAATGGTTAAGCCCATTCCCGTAATTCAATCGATAAATTCAATAAAGTCTGAGAAGCCGATTTTTCAAGTTGTTTTTCCGCTTCCCGAATTTTGGAATGAGTACAAAAAAGTTTCTTCTCAACCGCTGTTCAAAAATTCTGAGGAACCTGCCGAAGTAATTTCAAATATGGTTTTTTATAATAGCAAAGCAGGAAATTCAAAGAATGGTTATGTGGATTTAATAAATATTCCGGCTAAAAAAATATCGGGAAATTCAAATTCATTTTTATCAAACGAAACCGTTAATGAATTACTAAATGAGTATAATATTCCTCAACCGCTTCAAACTTTGGTAAACGATAAAGAAAAACTGCAAAATCTTTCGAATGAGTTTTTTCCATGCGTAGTAAAGGGGATTAATGCGAACGCAATTCACAAAACAGAATTGAAAGCAGTAAAACTAAATTTATCAAATCACAATGAACTGATGAAAGCCGCAAGTAATATTGAGAAAAGTATGAATGAAAAAGGATTTGCACCGGAAAAATTTTTAGTGCAAAAACTTATTCGGGCAAAACATGAAATATTGCTTGGCGGATTTAGAGATAATTCATTTGGACCGATAACCACATTCGGAACCGGTGGGACTTTTGTAGAAATCATTAACGACAAATCAATCCGTTCGGCTTTTTCAACAAAGGAAGATATTGTTTGTATGATAAATGAAACAAAACTTGGGAAAATTTTGAGTGGTGTCCGTGGCGAAAAGTCAGTTGACATCAATAAACTTGTAGAAATAATTCTATCTTTCAACCGCATGTTGATTGAGAATTCAAATATTTCAGAGGTGGATATAAATCCGCTTATTTTATCAGCAGAAAATAATTTTTACGCAATAGACACAAGAATCAAAATAAATTAAGAAGGAATTATGAATAAAATATTTTTGATGATAATATTTTTTTCAATAGCTGTTAATGCACAATCAAGCGATGATGAATTGGTAAATCCAAAAGACTTAATTCCGGATATTGTGATTGACCTTCGATATTCAACGGCTGATCATGTTTTTCGGAATTTACCAAGCGGCGATATTGCTTTGCCAAAATTTTATACTTGCAATGAATCATTAATGTTAAACAAATTGGTGAAAGCGTTAAAGTTAGCACAAGATTCGCTTCGAAATATCCGAACTTATAACAGTAAAAATTATCCTAGTGGAATCGGGATTAAAATATGGGATGGTTATAGACCAAGGGCTGTTCAATATTTATTATTTGATGTTTACCCGAATCCCGTTTATATAGCTGATCCAACAAGTGGCTCAATGCATAATCGAGGCGGCGCTGTTGATTTAACTTTGGTTGATTTAGCAACCGGAGATGAACTTGAAATGCCAACTTTGTTTGATGATTTTAGCTCTAATTCTTCTCATACAAATATGAATCTTTCTCAGGAAGTTATTAATAATCGGCAACTGCTAAAAGATGTTCTTACAAAAGTAGCAGGGCTAAAATATTATGAATCAGAGTGGTGGCATTACAATTTAAGCGATGCAAGCAGTTATCCGCTAATGGATTTTCAAATGAAATGAGGAAAGGATTATGAAAAAGAGTTTTTTATTGATAATGATTATGAGTTTTTCCGTGTTTGCTCAAAGCGAAATATCAGTAAACACAAGTAAGATTTATTCTCAAAGAGATCCGCAGATTTCAAGAGACTTAGCTGGCAATTTCATTGTCGTTTGGGATTCAGAAAATCCGACAACAAAAAGCGATATTTTCTATCAACTTTTTAATTCAAGTCAAGAAATAATCGGCAGTGAAATTCGAGTAAATACAATTACATCAAATGAACAGGAGCGTCCGTCAGCAGCAATGAATTCAGGCGGAGATTTTATAATTGCTTGGGCAAGTCACTCGGGTGATATGAATTCTATTTTTGATATTAAAGCCAGACTTTATAAAAATAACAATCCTGTGGGAGATGAATTTTTAGTTAACACTACAACTCAATTTTCTCAAACAAAACCGCAGGTTGCAATTAACGCTAACGGTGAGTTCGTAATTGTTTGGGAATCATGGACGGAAAATTCAGACCGAGATGTTTATATGCAAATGTTCGATGCAAACGGCAATAAAGTAGGGCTCGAA
>PFVB01000037.1:0-3783 GCA_002790395.1 Ignavibacteriales bacterium CG_4_9_14_3_um_filter_34_10
TTCCTGTTAATTATAATACGGCTGAAATCACTTCTTAAAAGTTTCCTCTCCAGAATAAGATCATATTATCTTTCATATGCCGGGGGAGATAATATTAAAAAATATTCGGCAGATAAAACGTAGGAGTAATTATGCAAAATTCCGAAAAAGATCGTGTGGAAGCACTTCTTGACCATTTCGAGGTTGAAGAACTCGAACAAAGGTTAGAGTTTGCTGAATGGGGTATCTGCTGCCAGCCGATTATCGATCCGTCTACCGGGCAGACAATCGGTGAACAGTGTGGTGTTTGCATAGGTATCTAAAACTATGCGATTACTTGTTAAGAATGGCTTAAGAAATTTGCTTAAGCCATTCTCCTTGTCCTATAATTAACGGGAATGAAAAAATGAAAAACATTCATTGCTTTTTACTCTACACAGGTGTGATATTAATAATATCTAATGTTACCCTTTCTCAATCCAAAATGATACACGGTATTGTTGTGGATAGTGATAATAAGACACCATTACCTTTAGCCAATATACAAGTTATAAATAATAATTTTGGTACCTCAACAAATTTCGCAGGTGAATTCTCGATCGCTGCTCCTAATTTACCATTAGTATTTAAAATAAGCTATGTTGGTTATTCTCCTGAAGTAGTTTCTATATCGGAAGATGATACATCGACTATTTTGCATATTTATCTTAAACAAAAACCAATTCAATTATCAGAAGTAGAAATAAAAGCTCAAGACACAGTGGCTATAAATCTCGTTAAAAAATTATTTAACAAACTGGAGAACGAGCAAGACTATCGTTATGGTGCTAAAGCATTTTATCGTCAATATGGGCTTGGTGATACAACTTATACTGAAATTATTGAGATGTTCTTTAATCTTCTTGCTGGCAATAATGGAATTATAAATAAAGTTATAGAACAAGGCCGTTATGCAATGGCTCGTCGTACTGCAAATGATACAACGCCGCTATTTTCAGTTACAAATTTATCTGACCTTAGTACGAAATATTTTGTTTTGTATCAGGAGAATGACTCATTTTTAAGTTTTCTTCCATTTGTAAAAAAAACTTCTGTGTATCGTCCGATTAGAAAAGATATTGAAGAATTATATTATTTTAAGCTGGTGGGATCTTATGAAACAGATGGAAAAAATATAGCCATAATTAGTTTTGTGCCTAAACCAGGTGTTGACAAGCCGGCTTTTTCAGGAAGTATGTATATTGATTTAAAAAATCTTACCCTTATATCTATAAAGGAAACCCTTGATGACCCTAGAATAAACTTTTTTCCTTCGGAATTCCGAGGATATTATCGCGGTAATTATGTCCTTATTTATAAAGCAGGTTTTGATATTGATAAACAAGGCAAAAATAAATTAAGTTTTCTTGAGACAAAACTTACTTTTAAGGAATATAACCATACTAATAAAAATTATGAACGTCTCTGGACATTTCGTTCTTTACTTAAAGTTTTTGAATACTACGATGAAAAATATTTTAATGATAAAAGAGCACAAAATGAACAAAGCGATATCGCTAACGTAAAAAATATTAGATATAATCATAAGTTTTGGCAGAAATATTCCTTTATTATTAATGAAATTCCAATAGAAGATAATATTCGCACATCTTTTATAAGTAGAGGTTTTTATGGCAATTTATTTCCAGGTGGAATCCAAGTTAAAGGATATTAGTTCGTTACTCGAATATTCAATCAGTATTCTTATTGGAACCTTTTTCATTTTTACAGGCTTTGGGAAACTCCTTAACGTAAATGAGCTTATAATTGGAATTATGAGGTATGGTATTTCTTATAAACTTGCACCCCTTGCTGTTTTTCTTCCCACTATAGAAATATTATTAGGTCTATTGTTTTATTTTCCCAAAACAAGAAAGCTTGCCGGTATTATTGCATTTATATTATTACTCTTCTTCTCTGCTGTATATATTTATGGCTATTTTACACGTGATATCAGTGATTGTGGTTGTTTCGGAGTAATTTCATTTTTAGACGACAGTCCCTTTATTGTTCTGGCACGAAATTTATTTTTTTTAGCAGGAATTACCTGGTTAATAAATCGTAATTATTATAAATCACCTGTCCTTTCGGGATGGCAAAGAATTTTGGTTTTTATGGTAGCCATTGTAGCTGCTACAGCATCCGGGGCTTCATCAGTTCGTCCCTTGTATGAAAAAACTCATCCATGGATCGGGAAACCAATTCAGGAGACACCATTAGTACAACTAACAACCATTTCTAAAAACTCAACATACCTTCTATTTTTTTATGGAATGAACTGTTCAACATGCTGGCAAATAATAGAACAGGCCAAAGGATTTCAACAACTATCTGTAGTTGATTCCGTAATAGGCTTTACGGTCGGTACAGACAGTAGCCTAAGAAAATTTGAGAATGCTACCAAACTAAATTTTCGCAGCATTCTTGTTGATAAGAAGGATATAAGAAATTACGTAGACTATTTACCAACAATCTATTACATACAACACGATACCGTATTTTATGTACAAAAAGACAACCTTATATCACCCCTCTCATTCAGAGAAAAAATTCTTAAAACTGGGCAAATATATTTTTAATTTTTCCGTAGCATTATTTTACCGCTTTAGTCTGCATAATAAAATTATGAAAACTTGGTCACGCATATAACCAGCTTTTCCACCCGACCGCCTTTTCAGTGTGGCATTTTCTAAATTAGCGGGTTTGGTGAAAAGGTAAGCATTGTAAGTAACATTTTTCTATTAAATAAAATTGTTGAAAATTATTGGCTGTAACTTCTTATTTCGTTATTGTTGTTAGGGGCGGACGGGTGAAAAGCCACGTCGTTATAAAGCTAAAATAGATGAAGAAAAATATTTTAATATCATCTTTAATCTTTTTATTCGTTTCTTGTTCGTATAATAATTTTACAGTATTTACTCATAACGAACCAAATGGATTTACCAATTATTATCTATTTGAACGAAGCGAGAATACTTCTTTAAATGAAGATTTGCTAATTTATTTAGATGGTGCTTCATTCAATTCTACTTTAGGTATAAAAGGGTCAATATTCCCTTGGAAATCATTTTCATTAGCTTATAAACTTCAAAAACATTTACTAAATAAATTTGATTTACTTGTTCCTGATAAAATGAACATAAATACTGGCGAGGATTTTTCAGAAGATTCAATAAAATTAAGTTATACTACCTTGCAACACAGAGTTAATTCAGCTGTGTCTTCGATTGATCAGTTTTTAGAAAGTAATAAATATAAAAATATTTATCTGATCGGATTTTCTGAAGGTGGAATGATTTTACCAAAAGTATATAATGATTTGCATAATAAAGCCAGTATCTTAAAATTAGTAAATCTTTCTGGTGGCGGATATTCTTATTATACTTTAATAAAAAACTATTATAAAGAAAGAGAGTTAGATACACTAAAAGTTGATTCTGTATATTCTGACATACTTAAAAACCCAAACTCATTATCGAAATTTTATATGGGACATCCTTACAAACAATGGACTGATTTTATGAAATATGAACCTTCAATTGAATACAAAAATATTGATATACCTATTTTAATTTTGCAAGGATCAAGTGATGATAACTTACCTGTTGCAAGTTCATTGTATTTAAAAAACTATCTTAATGATTTGGGGAAAAAGGATGTTAATTATATTGAATTGGAAAATATGGATCATAGTTATAGTAACGATTTCCAAAATGTAATTACAATTATTTCAAATTGGTTAAGTAAATAAAAAGCTTTATAACC